>JASFYV010000242.1:0-7997 GCA_045046925.1 Candidatus Marithrix sp.
GTTAAATATCAGTTAGTTAGATATTTTGTCAATTTGGTGTAACTTACTGATATTTAAGTATATTTACAAATTTCATTATAGTCCAAGCCCAGTACCCAATTATACAATATCAGAAAATACTAGTACAAACCAACGTAATGGTAACTTAATTGTAGCTAATAAACAAATTAATTTCATTCAAGAAGGAAAGGAAGAATTAGTTGAATTGATAATTGAGAAAAATGGTAGCGGACAGATTACTGGAGATGATATTGACTGTGGAGATATTTGCACTGCACAATATGTTAAAGATACTTATGTTGTTTTAACAGCAGTTCCATCAGCAGGCTTTACTTTCACTGGTTGGGAAGGAGCATGTTCTGGTATTAGTAATTGCAAATTAACTATGGATCAAATCAAAAATGTAACTGCTAAATTTAAAATAAATCCAACAGCACGTTTAAATGTCTTTCCGACCAAAGGTATAGTTCCATTAAAAATATCATTAGAAGGCAATAATTCAACTGATGAAGATGGAAAAATTATTGAATATATTTGGGAATCTTCTAATGGACAGCAAGTAGTTGGTGCAAGTACTGAAATAAAATTTAATCATGCAGGTACATATAATATCGTGTTAACTGTCACAGACAATGACGGATTAACTGATAGTGTAGAACAAACTGTGATTGTAGAAAAAAACAAATTGCCCATATCAGCTTTCACAGTTTCACCAAAAAATGGAATTGCTCCTCTAACTGTTAATTTAGATGCCAGTGCTTCTAATGATCCAG
Source organism: Candidatus Marithrix sp. (assembly GCA_045046925.1). Taxonomy (GTDB): domain Bacteria; phylum Pseudomonadota; class Gammaproteobacteria; order Beggiatoales; family Beggiatoaceae; genus DRQV01. The sequence goes on from JASFYV010000242.1 coordinate 774, forward strand.
ATGGTGAGCTTGAAAGTTATGAATGGATAAGTTCAGATGGTCATAAAAATGTTGGTAAAACTACAGATATGACTTTTGATAAAGAAGGACAATTTGAAATTACTTTAACTGTAACAGATAATGGTAATTCAACAACAACTGCAACTCAAAATATTAGTGTAGGTGAAAATTCCTTACCAATTCCACAGTTTATCCTAACTCCAGAAACTGGCAAAGAACCTTTATCAGTTGTAGTAGATGCTAGAAGTTCATATGATTCTGATGGTCATATTGCTGATTATCAATGGGAAACATCTGATGGACAAACCGCATTCGATGATACAGCAAATTTCACTTTTGATACAGCAGGAGAGTACGAAATAACTCTTACAGTTGCAGATGATAAAGACAGTACTGATAATCTAACTAAAATAGTAACAGTTACTACAAATACCTGTTCTCGTGACACAAGCCAAGAAGAATGGACTTGCATTGAATTTCAAAATTTGCAACCATCCTATAATATAAGTGATCATATTCAAATAGATGTCAATATTGATGTCAAAGTTAAACGTTTTGACCGAGTTGATTTATGGATTGCTGTAGAATTTCCCAATGGCTCTTTACTTTTTAAAACCGATTTACTCAGTAATTCATTTGTATTAAACCCTCAACCATTTAAAAATTCTTTAGAAATATTCCAAATAAACCATCATTTAGTAGATTTAGAATTAACACCAGGTTTAGGAAGTGGAATATTTACTTTTTATGCACTTTATGTAAATGAAGGCACAAACCCATTAGAAGAAGATATATCTATTATTAAACGCTCTGAATTTATAATAGAGCAGACAATATTGGCCAATGAGTAACGTTTGAACAAGATTTAACGGATTAAAAGATAGGCAGGATTTTAAATAAAATCGGTCTTCTTTTAATTTTAACTAATCTTTTTTATCTGTATTATTTAAAATATGTTAAATTTATATAGGGAGTTAAAAATATGTTACACAAAAATTACAATTTAATTATCATATTAATTCTTATACCAATAGCAAGTTTTGCTGGTCAACTTGATTCTCAATTTTCTCCCACAGATAAAACCAGTGCAATGTATAGCATTGATGATATATGCAATCGTCTTACGAGTGGGACTAATGTAACTAAACAACCTTTTACTAATCCTACTAGTGGGCCTGAAAATACACAAAGTTGTACTCTTAATGATCTTATGGATAAGGCACCAAAAAATAATTCTAAAGGTGCTAAACCTAATGATGTTACGGCTGGTAAAAAATATTGGGGGCTTGTTAACAGTAATTGGGGATTTCAAACTGGTACTTTATCCAATACCACCAATTCTTGTAAAGATTCTAATTTAAAACCTAAAAATATTAAAAAAGGAGTGACAATATGTGGTATAACAGGAACTTTTGCTAAAACTACAATTTCACTGCCAGGAACTACTTTCCAAGATACTCTTAGCGACGATAGTTTAGGGCCACAAATGGTATGGATTCCACCAGGTAGTTTTACTATGGGTGATACTGAAGCTAAAAATCAATCTGAATTACCAGTACATAAAGTTACAATAGATTCTTTTGCAATAGGAGTTTATGAGGTAACATTTGCAGAATATGATAAATTTGTTAAAGCGACTGGTAGAAATAAACCGAATGATGAAGATTGGGGACGTGAGAATCGTCCAGTGATTAATGTCTATTGGCAAGATGCAGTAGCTTATACAGAATGGCTCACTCAAGAAACTGGTAATGAATATCGTTTACCTTCAGAAGCCGAATGGGAATATATGGCACGTGCTGAAACCAAGACAGTATACTGGTGGGGAGATAAAATTAATGAAAATAAAGCTAATTGTGATGGTTGCAATAGTAAATGGGATAATAAAAAAACAGCTCCAGTCGGCTCATTCAAACCTAATAAATTTGGTATATACGATACTGCAGGTAATGTTTTTGAATGGTGTGCTGATAATTGGCATGATAATTATAAAGAAGCTCCAAATGATGGTAGTGTATGGAAAGGAAATGATCCAGAGTTCGTAATACGTGGTGGAGCATGGAGTTATTTTCCTAATAATGCTCGTGTTTCTTTCCGTTTTCATATAAAATATTTTAGTAAAGAAATTGGTTTTCGTGTTGTAAAAACTAATTAATCCTTAATTTATAAAGGTAATTATTATGAATATAACACATCTTGTATTACTAAGTTTTATCATGTTATTTAATTCTACTCTATTTGCCAGCAATATTGATGTAAATAATAAATATGCCTGGAGTAGCACTAGTGGTTGGATTAATTTTCGGCCAACACATGGTGGTGTCACTATTTATCCTGATCATTTGGAAGGCTATGCTTTTGCTGCTAATATTGGTTGGATTAAATTAGGCAGTTATAATAAAGGTGATAAACACTTCATCTAAAAATTGGGGAGTAAATAATGATGGTTTGGGTAATCTGTCTGGTTATGCTTGGAGTGGAACTGTTGGCTGGATTAATTTTAATCCTAGTAAGAATCAAGTAACTATCAATACAGATGGTGAGTTCAATGGTTATGCTTGGGGAGCGAATATAGGTTGGATTAATTTTAATGACAATAATTTTTATAAAGTTGTTCGCACTAAAGTTAATCAACCGCCTAAATCAAATAAAAACGTAGCAATAGAACCTACGGTTATCGATGATACAGGATTAGAAAATTCTACTGTCACAGATATACTTAAAATACCACCAGTTGCTAAATTAAATATTTCTCCAATTGAAGGTGAAGCTCCGCTTACTGTTACTTTAGATGGTAGTAATTCAACTGATTCAGATGGAATTATTGAAGATTATACGTGGGCTTCAGATGGACAAGAAGCATCAGGAATCAATGCTGAAATGACTTTTAATAGAGAAGGAATTTATGATATTACATTGACTGTCACTGATAACGATGGACTAACTGACACCCAGCAGGATAGTGTAAATGTAGCATCACCACTAATTATAGAATCAACATCATTATCCAATATTGAGTTCAAAAGCTTAAAAAATTTTTATCAAGTAGGTGAAAAGGTAGAAGTGGAAATATATGAGACAGTCAATCGAGATAAAAATAGCAGAGTTGATCTTTGGATAGCTATTGAATTACCAGATGGAAATTTTATATATAGAACTAATTTACCATTAATGCCTTGGAGTTACACACAACAACCTCATAATATTTCAATAGAAAATACTGAAACTAGTCATCATATATTTGATTTTGAACTTCTAGAAGGAATGGGTGGTAATTATACACTTTATGCTGTTTACGCAAAAGAAGGTGAAAATCCAGTTACTAATGGTTTTTCCATTCGTTCTAACCTAGCAATGAAAGGAATAGTTTTTTCTAATAGGAAAGATTAAAAACATGAAACTCAAAAAAATCCAAACACAACTATGTCAAAAAACAAACTATTAACAGCCGCTTTATTGGCAACAGCATCAACTGTAAAAGCTGCCGATAACTTTTCCAAAACCCCTTCTAATGACGGTCAAGGTGTAACAGAAGGTGGTAAATCGCAACGTGGAGTTAATCATCTTACTTTAGAAGAAGCTCCATTAGATAATATTACCATGTGTGTTGGTAAAGACGGCATGCTTGGAGGATTTGTCTTAGATAAAAACTTCCGCTATTTTCCAACAGATAAAGTAGCTATTGTCATCAATCCATTTGAAGATAATTTTGTTAAAATGACATTCATAGTATCTCATGTCTTAGCCAGCGATAAAGAAAGAGTATTATTTTTAGCATATAGCACTAAAACCTCACCCTCCCCACAAATATTAACTCCCATATCTATCAATAAATTAGCACTTGATTTAGCTGATATAGAAATTGTTGGAATATATAACGTTCCAGCTTTTGGTATGGAAGTACAACAATCAACTCGTATTGGGGTTGGTAATCCAGCAGCTAGAGTTAAATGGGAGTTTGATATTAACTTAGATACTGCTGTTATACCTTCAATGATGAATAATGTGCAAGATACTATTTACATGCAAGCAGGTTTACTCAAGAAATCAGATTTTGAAGAAGGGAATTTTAGTGGTATGATTCTTTCTGAAGTTGACACTATTCGATTTGTAGCAAATGAATGTCCTGATCTTATTGATCGTAGACAAGTTACCGAATTTGAGTTTTAGGTAATATTTTAATTCCAATAGGACTTACGCATTGTAATTTTGTACTTCAATTTTTATAAAAATTATGACAACTCAAATATATTTTATAACTACATAATTTTATTGAAATATTATTTTTTATCGTTTATCAATGCGTAAGTCCTATTTAATATAAATATGCGTAATAATACCCTGCGAATTTTAGCAAACATTATAGCAACTTTATTTATAGCAGTCTTTCTATTTGTATTGGAATTTGATCCAAATGATTATAAATACCAAATCAATAAATTAATTAAAAAGCAAACTGGAAGAACCTTAAAGATTGAAGGCAATATTGCTTTAACATTGTATCCGCAAATAAGTTTGGATATTGACGAAATAAGTTTCAGTGATTATCTTGCAGAATCTAAATTTGTTACAATTAACCAACTCAAATTAACTATTAAATTATTACCATTATTATATCAACATATTGAAATAGAATCATTTTTTTTAGATAAAATAAAACTAAACTTAGTACACACTGCAAATGGGAATAATTGGGATGACTTGCTCAAACAAGAAACAACTACGGAAAAATCCAGGTTTTCAATTGCAGTAAATAATATAAAAATAAATAATGCCAATCTAAGCTTTGATGATCAAGGCAAACTTTATACTATTTCCCAAGCAAATCTTGCTATCTCTACAATAGATTCAGTCAAAATAATCAAATTTAATTCATCATTTACTGGTGTTGATGGCTTTAATGGCCAAGCTGAACTAAATAGTAATCTTATCATTGATGAGCCACATTACAAACTCATACCACTATCTTTATCAATACAGAGTGATACAATTCCAGCAAGTAAAATATCATTTAAGATTCCACAGATCGACTTAAATATAGCAGAACAAATTTTAAATATTAACCAATTAGTTATGCAAACTCTGGGGCTTAAATTAAATGGACAGCTACAAATTAATCAGTTATTTTCTAAACCAATAGCAACTGGGCAAATTAAATTAACTTCTTCTAGTCTGCGTAAATTAGTAAAACGTTTCTTGCCTAATTTAGAATTACCAGAAATAGCTAGGTTACACAAAGTTAAGTTAACTAGTGAATTAGAATATAATGCAACCAATATTAGCTTAAATAATTTTCAACTAAAAATTGAGGATAACGAATTTCAAACTCCGCAAATAAATATTAATTTAACTAAGCAAACTATAGATTTTTCAGAATTTTTATTACAAATTTTAGGAATAAATATTGACGGCAAATTAACGTTAACAAAAATATTTGACCAACCAGTTTTACAAGGTAAATTATTAGTAAACCCATTCAATCCACACCAATTATTAGAATCTTTAAATCAATCTGTAATCCAAGAGCTACCTGGTTTACCTCTGAATAATGTTTCTTTACAAACTGAATTAAATATAACAGCAAACAAATTTATCTTTAAACAAGTTCAACTTAAAGTTGATGATAATGAATTTACCAGTGAACAGATTGATTTTGGTGGTGATAAACTAAAGTTAAATAGTTTTATAATTAAATTATTAGGTGTAACAACTAAAGGTTATCTATCGATTTCATTGCCTTCCCAACAAATACAAGGCTATTTACAGGTAGAGAAATTTAATCCCCGTAATTTATTCTCACGTTTAGCCCAGCAAATTCCTAATACTACTGATCCAAAAGTATTGAAAGCTCTACGATTAACAACTAATTTACAAGGTGATTTATCTAATTTATCTTTAAAAGATATAAAAATTACTTTAGATGATAGTAAGTTACAAGGAAACATTAATATTGCTAAGAAAATTACTTTTCAGTTTGAGATAGATGGTATTGATGTAAATCGTTACTTATCATCAAGTACAAATAAAAATCAAGTTCCTTCATCTAATGAACCAATAGAAATATTAAAAACATTGGATATTAATGGTACTCTAAAGTTTAAAAGTTTAAAATTTATTGGTATGGAAATTAACGATATTCATTTTGAAGTTACAACTAGTGAAAATGGAAAAATTCAGATATATCCAAAGTTTTTTAATAAATAGTTCTTTAAATAGATAAATCGACAACTCAGATTTGATATCGCTTTAAAATACATGATAAACCTTGAATGTAAAGCTATTGAGTTATGCTTGGCTAACCCAAACTACAATATAAAATTAATTATAATTATTAGGTTGCAAAATTAAACGAGAAACATCAACCAATGAAAAAATATGAAGATGCAAACCACACAATTCATCATGGTGATGCCTTGGAAATATTGCAATCTGAAATAAAAAGCAATTCAATTGATTTAGTGTTTGTTGATCCACCATACAATATTGGGAAAAAATTCTCTAAATTTAAAGATAGTTGGCCATCTGATGCAGAATATGTAAATTGGGCATATCAATGGATTGATGAATGTATAAGGGTATTAAAACCTAATGGATCATTGTATTTAATGACAAGCACTCAAGCTATGCCTTATTTTGATATTTATGTAAGAGATAAACTGGAAATTCTGAGTCGTATTATATGGTCTTATGATAGTTCTGGGAGTTCAAGCCAAAAGATATTATGGCTCAAAATACGAACCTATTTTACACTGTGTGAAAAACACTAAATCCTATTGTTTTAATGCTGACGATATTCTGGTAGAAGCTAAAACAGGAGCTAAACGAAAACTAATTGACTATAGAGGTGATATCCCTAAAATGTATAACACTAAAAAAATCCCAGGTAATGTATGGGAGTTTCCTAGGGTTCGCTATCGTATGCACGAATATGAAGAGCATCCATCACAAAAACCAGAAGCATTATTGGATAGAATTGTCCGTGCTAGTAGCAACAAAGGGGACACTGTACTTGATCCATTTTCAGGAACTTTTACTACTGCGGCTGTAGCTAAAGGTTTAGAGCGTAAAAGTATTAGTATTGAATCACAAGAGGAATATTTAAAAATTGGTTTGCGTAGAGTATTAGGTACTGGGCTCAAACTATGAAGAAAAACTAAAAAAATGTTAAATATCAGTTAGTTAGATATTTTGTCAATTTGGTGTAACTTACTGATATTTAAGTAT
>JASFYV010000243.1:0-6082 GCA_045046925.1 Candidatus Marithrix sp.
TTCTCCAGAATTAAATCCAATTGAACATACTTGGGCTTCATTAAAACGTTCTATTAAGCAATTTCGCTATAAATTTGATTCGGTTATCGATACTATAGATTTTATTTTTCATGATATAACTAGCTTTAATGGTATGTTAATATAGGAATGTTACTATATATAAAAGTCCAAAGGTTACAGAGATAAACATTATGAACTTTAATAAAATTATAATAGTAGTAATTTTTGCAATCTATTCTACTATTATTCAAGCACAAGATACTAATATTAAAAGTTTTTTTTATACAGGTCATTATGAAACTGCTATTGTAGAGTGGGAATCGTTGCCAACGCAAGATATTCAAACTTGGATTAGAATTGCAAAAGCTTACAGATATTTAGGTTTGCCAGATAAAGCTTTAATAGTTCTTACTACAAACTTAGAAACTGTACAACAAAATTCAGTGGATCATGCAATATTATTGAATGAATTAAGTCAGTTACATTTATCTCAAGCTCGAATTAAATCTGCTAAGAAAACTATACAAACTGCTGTAACAATAATACGTCCTCTTAATAATAAACTGTTATTAGCCGATATGTTACGGCAATTAGGGAATGTGCAAAGTGCTGAAGATGAATATGTAATTGCTACTAAATATTATGCTGAAGCTTTGGATTTAGTAACTAAATATAATTCTATAACATCTTATTTTTCTAAGGATGATATACAAGAATTACATGGAAAAATTTTAGTTAATCAAGCTCAAACAACTTTTTGGCTTGATGTGGATAATGCTTATAAATATTTTGCTCCCAAACTTGCATTTAAATCTAGTATAGAAACAGTTAAATATGCCATACAAGCTACAAAAAACTGGCCTGATGCATTTAGTGAGGTATTTGCATTAATTGAATTAAGTAAAGTTCTACAAAATATCCAAGCCAAATTTTCTGAACCAGAACTGACACTATTAATTTATCAAGTTCTCAATCAAGCCAGAGAAGTAGCAGAAAGAATCGATAATTATCAGGCTAAAACCAATGTTTATGGTTATTTAGGCCAACTTTATGAACAAAATCAACGTTATTCAGATGCCTTAATTTTGACTAGAAAGGCTCTATTTGCAGCTCAACAGATTAAAGAACAATTATCTATGTATCGTTGGCAATGGCAATTAGGACGAATTTTTAAAGCTCAAAATAACTTTCCAGAAGCAATCTTAGTTTTAAAACAAGCCGTAAAAATTATTAATTTGCCAGCAATTCGTGAACAGGTTATGGCATTCAATAGCAATAATTTCCGTACTAAAATCTCCCCAGTTTATTTTGCATTGGCAGATTTATTATTACAACAAGGAGATGATAATTCAGTTCGAGAAGCCAGAAACACAATAGAGTTTTTCAAGCAAGCTGAGTTACAGGATTATTTTCAGAGCGAATGTTTTAATACTCAATGCACTCATTTAGAACAGGCTTTAGATTCTCAGACAGCTATATTGTATCCAATTGTGCTGCCAGATAGATTGGAATTATTATTAAGCTTACCTAATGTTACTAAATTAATTAGAATTAAAGTTTTAGTTACTGAAAAAAAATTACGAAGAGAAATTGCATTTTTAGTTTCTGCCTTACGCAGACATCCTCTATCTTATTTAGCCACTGCTGATGAAGATGAGGAAGTTATTTGTACACCTGACTCATGGCGAAAACTTCCAGTAAATATTTCACCTCGGGCTAAAGATTTTTTATCACCAGCTCAGAAATTACATAGTTGGTTAATCAAACCATTATTAGCCAGCTTAACTAAACATAATATTAATACATTGATTGTAGTCCCAGAAGGTGTATTACGAACTGTACCATTTTCTGCATTACATGATGGGAAGGAATTTTTGATTCAAAACTATGCGTTGGCATCCACACCTAGCTTATGTTTAACTGATTTACAAACTCAGCAGCGAAATGTTAATGAAATGTTAGTAACTGGCTTATCAGAGTCAGTACAAGGTTTTACTGATTTGCCATGTGCCAAATATGAAATAGATACTTTGCAAAAACTATATAATTTATATAAACCTGAATATAAACCATTATTTAATAATGATTTTACTTATTCAAACATGCAGCAAAGAATCAATCAAGTTAAATATTCAATTCTCCATATTGCTTCACATGGCCAGTTTAAACCAGATTTAGCTGATACTTTTTTGCTTACTTATGATGATAAATTAAGTATGAATAAGTTAGAAAATTTAATTAGACGTACTAATACTAATAAAATTGATTTATTAACTTTGAGTGCTTGTGAAACTGCAGTTGGTAATGATAGAGCAGCTTTGGGATTAGCTGGAGTTGCATTAAAGGCTGGAGTAAAAAGTGCATTGGCAAGTTTATGGAAGGTTGATGATGCTGCTACCCCAGCTATGCTGATTGAATTTTATCAACAGTTAACTAATTCTAAATTAACTAAAGCTCAAGCATTACAAAATGCCCAAAATATGATGTTAACCAACACTAAGTATGCTCAATTTCAGCATCCTTATTATTGGTCAGCATTTTTATTAATTGGTAATTGGTATTAAGGCAATTCTTAATTAAATGGTGATGGGTAGCTAGTTTTTAGATAGTGGGAACATTCAAAATACTAGGACTTACGCATTGACAACTTTTAAAAAAATAATATTTCAATAAAATTATGAAATATATTTGAGTTGTTATAATTTTCATAAAAATTGAAGTACAGAATTACAATGCTAAGTTGCATAAAAGATTTAGGCAACTTAGATAAAGCTAAACAATATATACTTAAAGCTATTGGGATACTAGAAACTATCTTTCCTAATGGACATCAGAATTTGGATACTGCTAGGGATAATTTACGGATTATTGAACCGGATTAAAAGATTGTTTGTCTGAATCAGAATTTACAGAATTTTAGGATTTCCAGAATTAACAACCTTAAACAAACTATTGAATATTGGTTTTTCGCTTATTGCTTCTAAATTCTGTTAATTCTTAAATTCTGGAAATTCTGATTCAGACAATAAAATCCGTTAAATCCTGTTTGAAAACTCCAAAACCTACTGCACCATCATAGCCTTTTGACTAGCAGTATTCACCAAACTCAACAACTCCGCATTAGAATATTGCATTCCAGTAGCTAAATTTTTGCTCAGTGCAGACAAATAGCTCTGCAAGTCCTCCAAACTACTTGGATTAACTGGACAAGCTAAATTATTCAGTCTAAATCCATGCCAACAAGCTACTCCATTAGGTGGACATTTACTTTTATTATAACCCTGTTTCCGTAATTGCATTCCCACCCATTGAATAGTCCGAGCCTCAGATTTATTATACAAACACCAACCTTGATAAACCAGATAAATATCTCTTGCCCTTTCCTTGTTAGTTGAATCGGGAATAAAACAGTCACTGATAAAATTTTCAAAAGTCTTCTGCTCGACTTTACCTTTCAACTGTTGGTTTGGTAGAGAATACTGGCCAGTTTTGCGGATACTTGGGAGAACATCTTCAACAACCCAATCTTGGAAAATTACAGCTTCTTTCTTACGACTACCAAAAATTACTCGGTAAAAATTGGCTTCATTTATAAAAGTTAAATCTTGTTTTCCACCTTTTGTAAGGGAGTAGTTTAAAACTACCCCCTTTGGGTTCAAGCGTTTTATAACATATCTTGGGTTTACAATCTCCAAAATCTTACAAGAATCTTTAAGACAAAACCAAAAATCGCCCTTTTCATCAACCATAGTTCTGAGCTGATTAGATTCAAACTCAAAAGATAACATTTTACTTGGTTCTTCAGTTTGGAATTCCTGTTCTTTAGCTTCGTCAACAGCCGTTTGAAAATCAATTTTAAACCATTCACCTTGTTGTCTATATTTGGCAAAGTGTTTGTGAAGATGGCGTTCTATTTTATGGGCATTTAAACAAAGTGGGGACAAATACTGTTTAATAACTGATGTGCCAGTGGCTTTAGTTATTTCAGCGATGCGTCTTTTGGGACATGCACTACGGCCTATTTTGACTAGACCACCTTTGGATTTAACGATATATAGATGGGATAACATGGATTGCTCCTATTTGGTAGCAGTCTGCTATACTATTCGTACGGCAAGACTAGCGTGTTTAGTTAATTGTCTAGGCTTGGGGTTGTTTACTAACTACTCTCAAGCTACTTGTATCTATTTAACCAGAAAATTATATGATTTGCAACTGTAGAAGTTAAGATTCCTTGGATATTTTTTGTGTTGAATTTGGTGGTGTTTGTGAAGGTTAGTTTGAATTATTTATAGGAGTGCAAATATGACAGAAATTATAAAGATTTTTTTAGCTTCATCGGAAGAATTAGCCCAAGAACGGAAAGATTTTGAGTATTTTATTTATCAGCGTTGCAAGGCTTTAGGGGTTTTGATTGAGATTATTGCTTGGGAAAATAGCATTAGTAATTCAATGTCTAAAACCCGATTACAGGATAAATATAATGAAGTAATCTCAGATTGTAATCTGTTTGTAGGGTTGTTTTATACTAAGATTGGAAAATGGACTGAGGAAGAATTTGATACCGCTTGGAAGAGCTTTCATCGATCTGATAAACCTTTGATTTTCACTTATTTTAAAAAGATTAAGAGGCAAGATAAGCAGGACAGTTTACAGAATTTTTTAAATAAATTAAGTGGTTTGGGACATTTTCCAACGGTTTATAAGAATACTGAGGATTTGCATTTGCAGTTTAGGGATGAATTGGAGCGGTATTTTAATGAGGTTGGGATTGAAACTGATAAGACTGTGATACAAAATGCGGATAAAATTTATAATATTGGGAAGATAGATAATGCCAAGTTTGAATAGAAATATTCCTGTTCATCAGACGATTGACCAATGTTTAGACCAGTTGCCAACGGAAAGTTTGGATTGCTAAAATGTTGGTTGATTTGCTTAATAGTGAGGATGCTACTCAAGAGTTATTGGATATTCCCTGATTTATGAAGTCTTTTGAGAGAGGCAAGGCAGATATTGAAGCTAGTCGGGCTGTGAACTGGAGAACTGTGAGGTAAGGTTTATAAAAAATTATGACTACAACTCAAACAGCAGATAAGATTATAAATATTAGTAATATTGGTGAAGCTGATTTTTCGGATGGTAAGAAAAAATCTTTAACTTCTCTACCACCGCAAAATGAGGTATTTATCGGTAGGAAAGATGAGTTAATTGCTTTAGCTAATAAGCAGAATAATTTGAGAATTATCAATGGGATTGGTGGTATAGGTAAGACTTCTTTTGCGGTGGAGTATTTTCATCTGCATAAGGCAGAATATGATTATTTGGCTTTTGTGGCAATGAAATCTGATCTGAAAACTGATTTTGTCAATGCTTTTAGAAATACTATTGAGTTGAAGTATCCAACTGTGCCGGATAATTTTGAGCAGATTTTGGTGGAGTTGCAGAATAAATCGGGCTTGTTGTTAGTTGATGATTTGCAAACTGTTGATGATTTGGAGTTAATTAAGCCGTTGGCCAATTCTTTTGTTGTGTTGGTGACTACTAGATTGGATGCTAAATATAGCCAGTCTCAATTTAATTTGTTGCCATTTTCTGAGGCGGATGCTAAGGAGTTGTTTTTAAAATATTATGCTGAGGATTCTGCTGATATTGATAAAATTTTGCAATATTTGGATTATCATGCGTTATTTATTGAATTGACAGCGAAAAGTTTGGCTAATTCTAATCAGACTGTAGCGGAGTTATTAAAAGAGTTTGAGGATGGGCAGTTGGCGAAGGTTCGGTTGGATCGGAAAACTGATTTTAATACTTATTTAAATCAAAGGTTTGAGTTGGCTGATTTGGATAGTGAGGTGCAGGAGGTTTTGCTTAAGTTGTCGTTGATGCCAAGTTTTGCGATAGGTTTTCAGGATTTGGAGGAATATTTACAGCAAGCGGATAATGAGGATTTTTGGTATATTTTAGTCGAGTTGAGTGATAAAGGTTGGTTGATAAGGCAGGATAAAACTTTTAAATTACATCAGATTATTAAGGAGTTTTTGGTTGCTAATTATCCGCTTGATTATCAGGATGTGGCGAA
>JASFYV010000244.1:0-32048 GCA_045046925.1 Candidatus Marithrix sp.
ATAAAGTTTTTGAAGAAATTGTTAAAATTTTTCCAGAAAAGAAATTAACCATAATTTTTTATAAAAATAAAAATAAACAACCATCTCAAAAAAAAATCAGCGAATTAACAAATAGATGTAAAGGTTGGACAGTGAAAGAAGATACAAAATGTACTTATGACGATTGTCATGATAGATATTTATTAATTGACAACCAAATAGAAATTATTTTGACTAGTGGATTTGATTATCTGTTTGATAAAGATAAAGATTTTACCTATATTGTTAGAAATAAATTACAAATAAATTCAAAGCGATAATCTAACTCCAACCTCCCTAAAACAAAAATTAACAAACTTATTTAACGAATAGTTGAATTACACTGTAACTAACCCAATCATCAAATTATTTCAATCCCAGATTAAATATTTTATATGATTTAAGTAATTTATTTTGAATTCAATTAAGAATTAAGAATTATTATACTTCCTCACCATTTATATTGGAGAACTTTAAATAATGAATGATTTTTTAATAGCACCTTCTATTTTATCCGCAGACTTCGCTCGTTTAGGAGAAGAAGTTAATCATGTATTAGAATCTGGAGCAGATATTGTCCATTTTGATGTGATGGATAATCATTATGTACCAAATTTGACCATTGGGCCTTTAATCTGTGAAGCATTGCGTAAACATGGAGTTACAGCTCCAATCGATGTGCATTTAATGGTTAAACCAGTGGATCAAATTATTCCAGATTTTGCCAAAGCCGGTGCTACTTATATTACTTTCCATCCAGAAGCCAGCGAACATGTTGATCGTACTTTACAATTAATCAAATCATTGGGTTGTAAAGCTGGTCTAGTGTTTAACCCAGCAACTCCATTGGATTATCTTAAGTATGTGATGGATAAAATTGATATGGTATTATTAATGTCAGTTAACCCGGGTTTTGGCGGTCAGTCTTTCATACCAAATACCTTGGATAAATTGAAAGAAGCTCGTAAAATCATTGATGCTAGTGGCCGTAAAGATATACGCTTGGAAGTTGATGGTGGAGTAAAAGTCAACAATATCAAAGAAATTGCTCAAGCTGGGGCAGATACCTTTGTAGCCGGTTCAGCTATATTTAATACTGCTGATTATAAAGCAACAATTGATGCAATGCGTTCCGAATTAGCACAGGCCAGATAAATGAGTTTAAGTAAACCAGAATTAGTTTTAGTCGATTTAGATGGAACAATGGTAGATACCGCAGCAGATTTAGCTTATGCAACTGATGGTATGTTATCAAAATTAAACCTACCTCAACAAGGTGAAATTAAAGTTCGTACTTGGGTTGGTAATGGAGTTAAAACACTAGTTGCCAGAGCCTTAGAAGGCAAAATGAATCCAAATCCAGACCCTGAGTTATTAGAACAAGCCTTAGATATATTTAATATATTATATGCTTCAACAAATGGAGTTTATAGCCAATCATATGCTGGGGTAATTGAAGGTTTAGATTGGGTAAAATCTCAAAATATTAATCTGGCTTGCATTACTAATAAAGCTGAAGAATTTACTTTACCATTATTGAAAGAAAAAGGGCTTGATGGTTATTTTAGTTTAGTTATCAGCGGTGACAGCTTACCAAAAAAGAAGCCTGATCCAATGCCATTATTGCATGCAGCTAAACATTTTAACGTTGATCCACATAAATCTTTGATGATCGGTGATTCTACTAATGATGTAAAAGCCGCTCGAGCTGCTGGATTTGAAATTTTATGTGTTACTTATGGCTATAATCATGGGCAAGATATTCGCTTATCAAATCCAGATGCAATTTTAGATTCATTGGAACAAATTGGTGAATTGTTTTAAGATATTAAATTATAGCATTTCCCAATTTAGTGAAGTACAACCACCCCTCGCTCCCCTCCTAATTTAGGAGGGGATCAATACCATTAAGTTAAGGGCAGACACGCAGGTCTGCCCCTACATAATATATTATTGTAGGGGCTGAACCTATGTGTTCGCCCTGCTTAACTTAATGGCTTAATGGCATTGCCTAATTTAGGAGAGGATGGGGGAGGCAAACAGGAAATGCTCATAGTACCTTTTGGAGTCCAAATCTAAAACTTTGGATTCCATTATTTTCTTAACTTATAACAGAGACCTATAATGTCACAAATTGATACTTTAGAAAGTTTTTTCCCTGAAACCATTCAGAGTATGGAACGCCAATTTACTTCTCATGAATTCTTTCTAAAACTTCTGCACAATCATCAGCCTGAATATATCGCTGCTTTAGCTAGTTATTATGATCCGATGCCATTTAGAAAATTACATTATGCTTTAACTCAATGTTTGAAAAAATTGGATGGTAAGTCAATTACTATTCAACAAACCAACTATTCCAGTCAAGATATTTTTGGGATAGCTTCCACTACAACTTTATGGCGGAAAAAATAATTTAGCAATCAGAGTCCAAATATTTATTAAACTAAAGTTTGGATTCTGGTAAAAATAATCATGTTTAACTGTGTCCTATATCAACCTGAAATTCCTCCTAATACTGGCAATATTATTCGTTTATGTGCTAATACCAAAGTACAGTTACATTTAATTCATCCTTTGGGTTTTAAAACAGATAATAGACGTTTAAAACGAGCTGGACTTGATTATCATGAATGGGCAACTGTTAAAGAACATGATTCCTTATCCAACTTTATTCAAACTGTCCAGCCTAAAAGAGTTTTTGCCTGTTCGACTAAAGGCAATACTAATTATTCTGAACCAAATTATCAAGCTGGAGATACCTTTATTTTTGGCCCTGAAACTCGTGGTTTACCCCAATCAGTGCTTGACAATACTGCGACTGTAATACGCATTCCTATGTATCCTGGCAATCGTAATCGTAGTTTAAATTTATCTAATTCCGTAGCGATTATAATTTATGAAGCTTGGCGACAACTAGACTTTAAACAAAATGCTTGCAACTCTACCCCTATTAAAAAAGACTGATTTCCCAGCCATTAGGCGAGATGTTTTAAATACCTTACAAGTTAATTTAGGTTACTTATGTAATCAGCAATGCCAGCATTGTCATGTAAACGCTGGACCTAAGCGTACTGAGATTATGAATTATGCTACCTGTCAACAAATTATTGATTTCTTAAGTGCCAATGATTCAATTAATACTTTGGACTTGACTGGTGGAGCTCCTGAATTAAATCCTAATTTTCGTTTTTTAGTTAAAACTGCTCGGGAAATGGGAAAACATATTATTGATCGTTGTAATTTAACGGTTTTATTGACCCAAGATGATTTAGCCAAATTTTTAACTACCAATCAAGTTGAAATAGTTGCTTCTTTACCCTGTTATTTAGAAGAAAATGTTGATAAACAACGTGGCAATGGAGTATTTCAAGATAGTATTGCAGCTCTCAAAATGCTAAATAAATTAGGTTATGGTTTTGATTTACCGTTGAATCTAGTGTTCAATCCCCAAGGTCCAACTTTACCAGCTCCACAAGATAGCTTAGAGATTGACTATAAAAAATTCTTACATGAAAATTATAACATTACTTTCAATCAGTTATATACAATTTGTAATATGCCAATCCAACGTTTTGGTAGCATTCTAATTTCTAAAGGCGAATTTACTAATTATATGCAGTTATTACGAAATTCTTATAGTGATGCTAATTTAGCAACCGTGATGTGTCGTAATTTAATCAATGTAGATTGGCAAGGTTATGTCTATGATTGTGATTTTAATCAAATGTTAGGCTTAAGTTCCAATATTCATATTTCGCAATTAAACGCTGAAAGTTTACCAGGCAACCCCATTATAGTTGCTGAACATTGTTATGGTTGTACTGCTGGTCAAGGTAGTAGTTGTGGTGGAGCATTAGCCTGAAAATATCCATCATCATTCCAACTCTAAACGAACAAACAATTATTGCTCAAAACTTACTTGAATTACAATCATTGCGTAAAATTGGGCATGAGATCATAGTAGTTGATGGTGGTAGTACTGATGATACTTGCCGGATAGCAAAACCTTTAGCTGATAAAAGTTTGCTAACAGAAAGTGGACGAGCTAACCAAATGAATTTAGGTGCTGAGTCTGCCCAAAATGAAGTTTTACTATTTTTACACGTCGATACTTTTTTACCTACTAATGCAACTAGTTTAATCAGCCAAAATTTAACTGAGAAGCAGAATTGGGGTAGATTTAATGTTCGTTTATCTGGGGCTAATAAACTGCTACGAATAGTTGAAAGAATGATGAATTGGCGTTCTTGTTGGACTGGAATTGCCACTGGTGATCAAGCAATTTTTGTTCAACGAGATTTATATCAACAAGTGCAAGGTTTCCCAAATATACCGTTGATGGAAGATATAGCTTTCAGCAAACGCTTAAAAAAATATAGCTCTCCGATATGTATAAAAGAACCAGTGATTACTTCTAGTCGACGCTGGGAACAGAATGGTATTTTTAAAACTATATTGCTAATGTGGAAATTGCGATTAGCTTATGCGTTAGGAGTTAATCCGCACAAATTAAAAAAATATTATAATTGACACTCGGATTTATAGCGTTTCCCGATTGAGTGCAGTACTATTTTAGTTGTTTCGGGAATGTAGCGTAGCGAATTTCCCGAAACTTTGTAATACAAACGATAAACATTATACAACACTAATCACTAATGAAATTAACCAATTTATTAACAATAATAACGATTTTACTCATTCTACTAGCAATTATTGGCCATATTGTACGTGATATTACCGTGGAATTTGGGTTATTAATGTATATTCCTTTGTTACCATTAGGTTTATGGGCTATATTGTGGGATTTATCCCAAATGGGACGTAGTTTACCTCGTTTTCGCTTTAGCTTAACCATAGTGGGATTGGGAATGGCTGTTTGGGGCAGTATTTCTATGCTTGGGATGGAAAGTTCTCAAGTAGATTTAGCAAATAAAATCAGTATATTACATTGGAATGTGCGTTGGGGTGGAACAAATGGTTGGCAATCTATCAGCCAAGATATTATCCAGCAAAATCCTGACATTGCGATTATCAGTGAAACACCAGCAAAAACCAAACTTAATCAACTTCTTAAACAGTTAGGCAAACAATGGTCAATGCTAACCTATAATAATAACAAGAGAAATCCTTTAGCAGTATATTCACCTTGGCCATTACGCTTAGAAGACTATGTAAAAATAAAAAATGTTAGTGCAATGACAGTGATTGTAACATTGCATAATCAACCTTTGCGAATATTAGTAATCGATGCAGAGCGCAATATGTCAACTAAATTTGCCGTTATGTCAATAGAAATGTTGCCTAGATGGCGAACTCCAATGTTAGCAGATATGACTAAAATTATTGCAAATTATCAAACTGCCGGAAAGCCAATTGATATTATTGCTGGTGATTTCAATGCGTTAAGTATCAGTCTTGGGTTTAAGGATTTTGATCAGGTAGCTGGCGGTTATAATTTAGCGGCTAAATTTTCTAATGGTTGGCGTGGTACTTGGAAATCTTATTTACCTCTTTATGACCTAGATCATGTCTGGGTGCATAAACGTTTTACAGGACTTAGAACTAATATGTTTACCAATCTAAAAACAGATCATCGAGGACAGATTGTTAAGTTTAATAATATTCAACTAGATAAAGCTTTTTAATTCTATAGTCAGCAACGTGTTAAAATAGGTTACTTTAATCCTGTAAATATACTAATACCAAATTTCGTCCACCTACATTTACATACCGAATATTCACTTTATTTTAAACTATATAACACAAATAATTATGTTGATAAGATTCACAGTAGAAAACTTTTTATCTTTTAACAAAAGAGCCGAGTTCAATATGATTGCTGATGTTAAGGATAACAATAATAATCATCATATCATTAAAGGCGAATTAGATTCTGATATAGGCATATTAAAAACTTCTATTATTTATGGTGCTAATGAATCTGGTAAATCTAATCTTATTAAAGCTATGGATTTTGCAAAAAATTTTATCATTAATGGTGTTGCAAAAGGTAAAAATATAGATGTTAGAAGTTTTAAACTAGACAAAAAATGTTATCAAAAACCTTCAAGATTTGAATTTGAGTTTAGCTATAAAAATAAACAATTTGCCTATGGCTTTTCGATTGATAGAAATAAGGTTTATGATGAATGGTTATTTGAAATAGGTCATGAATTTGAAATAGCAATTTTTGAAAGAGATAAACAAACTATTAATTTAAATTTTGAACATAATTTTTTGATTGATATTGATAAAAAAGAGAAATCAAGAATTAATTATGAAATTGAAGGAACCAGAGAAAATTTATTATTTTTAACTAATTGTAAAGAACGTAACATAGAAATATTTAACGAGGTTTATGAATGGTTTGATGCTTGTTTGAATATTATCTTTCCAACTGGTGAAGTTAGTATTTCTACATCAGCCCAAGAAATAAAGACAGATTTATTAGGTTTTTTTGAAGTTTTATTAGAATCATTTGGTTTTTCTATCAAAGAAATTGAAATTGAAGAATGTGAACTTGAAAAATTAAAAATATCCCAAAAACTCAAAGATTCAATTAAAAAAGATTTTCTTTATGGTGAAAAAAATGCAAGAACCGTATTTTCTGCATATCAAGATACCTTTATCGTTACTGAAGAAAATGGAGAATTACTAGCATTCAAATTGTTAATGATACGAGAGGATAAAGATGGTGATGACATATTATTCGATCTTTCAGAAGAATCAGATGGTACTAAGAGAATAATTGAATTTATTCCCATGATAATTAGGATGTTGAAAAACGATTCAGTCTTTGTGGTAGATGAGATTGAAAGGAGTTTACATATTTTGCTCATCGACAAATTATTTAAATTTATTCTTAATCATAGTGCATTTAAAAATGTTAAAAGTCAGTTAATTGCTTCAACTCATGAGGTCTTGTTATTGAAAAATATAAATAAACCATTTAGAAAAGATGAAGTTTGGTTTGTTAATAAAAAACAAGGAGCTTCTCAGTTACATTCTTTAGCTAATTTTGATACTAGTAATTTAGATATTGTGAAAGGATATATAAATGGTAGGTTTGGAGCAGTACCAGATATTGTATCAGATGTGACAACTATAGAATGGGGTAAAAAATAATGCCAAGAGAAAGACCAAAACATCATTATCGTTTGTCCCCAGATAATATTTTGACAAAACCAAAATTAATAGTAATTGCAGCTGAAGGAGATAAAACAGAATATAAATACTTTATAGAGTTGCAAAAAGAATGTCGTACTGAATTTCTTGAACAAAATGTTCATGTAGAAATTTTACGAAGACCAAAAGGACAAGATGGATATTCTGCACCAAAATATGTTGAAAAAATGTTAGATGATTTTTTGGATGATAATGATTATAATATTCAAGAATATGATGAATTTTGGGTTATCATAGATACAGATAGCAACCCATTAGAATTAAAAAAACTATTCAATAAACTTAATAAAGAAAGACATTTTTATCTTGGTTTCAGTAATCCTTGTTTTGAAATATGGTTAATTTTACATTTGACTGATTCAAACGAAAAAATAAAAACATTTTGGTCAGACGATATAACAAATGCTCCATTAATAAAAAGATGTATTGAGAATAATGATGATTACAGTGTAAAAGAATGTATTGAATCTATTAAGACTAAAAAACGTCCAAAAGCATGTAAACAATTGAACCAAATAATAAAAAGTTATTACAAATTATGTTCTATAGAAGATTATTTTGATCACACAAATGAAGCAATATCAAGAGCAAAAAGTTTGGAAGAGTGTAACCCAAATAGTAATAATTATCCTAAATATATTTGTACTAATCTTTATGAATTAATATAGAGAAATTGTCGATTAAATAAAATTGCGTTATAATTACAAACATCTTTTTGATGTATAACAAATCAAAGTACTATCCAACCATAATACATGTCAAACTTTATACACCTACATTTACATACTGAATATTCACTTTCCGACAGCTTAGTCCGCATTAAACCATTAGTAAAATCAATTTATAAAGCTGGCATGCCTGCCTGTGCAATTACCGACCAAAATAATTTATTTGGATTGGTTAAATTTTATCGTGCCGCTCAAATCATTGGAATTAAACCAATAATTGGAATTGATCTATGGTTAATTAATAATAATGAAAAATCTCGTCTAGTATTATTATGCCAAAATAACGTTGGTTATCATAACCTAACTAAACTAGTTTCTCGCAGTTATACTGAAGGCCAAATAGATAATATCCCTTATTTACAACAAACTTGGCTAGAAGGTAATACTGATGGACTAATTGCTTTGTCTGCTGGTAGAGAAGGTGAAATAGGCAAATTATTATTAGCTGGGCAGGATGCAAAACAGCAATTAGAACAATTGAATAATCTGTTTCCAAACCGTTTTTATCTGGAATTACAACGTACTGGTAGGCAAAATGAAGAAGAATATATTCATGCCGCAGTAAATCTAGCTTTGGAAACTAATACTCCAGTAGTTGCCACCAATGATGTACGGTTTTTGGGAAATGATGAATATGATATCCACGAATTAAGAGTTTGTATTCACGCTGGTAAAGTAATTGCCGATCCTAAACGACCTAAAAATTATAGTCCACAGCAATATTTACGCACTCCACAAGAAATGGAAGAATTATTTGCTGATATACCAGAAGCTATTGAAAATACTTGGTTAATTGCTAAACGTTGTAATTTAAGCCTTACTTTAGGAAAAAACTTCTTACCTGATTTTCCAATTCCAGAAGGTCAAACTATTGACGAATATTTTCGGCAAAAATCTCGGATTGGTTTAGAACAGAGGTTAGCTTTTTTATTTAATAAAACTGATGAATCGTTTCCTGAACTTAGAAAACCTTATGATGAAAGGTTAGCGATAGAATTAGATGTTATATTACAAATGGGCTTTCCAGGCTACTTTTTGATCGTGGCAGATTTTATTCAATGGGCGAAAGATAATGGTGTACCAGTTGGCCCTGGAAGAGGAAGTGGTGCTGGTTCTTTAGTTGCTTATGTATTAAATATCACTGACTTAGACCCAATTCATTACGAACTACTGTTTGAAAGATTCCTAAATCCAGAACGGGTTTCTATGCCTGATTTTGATATAGATTTTTGTATGGAAGGTCGAGATGAAGTTATTAACTATGTAGCCGAACGTTATGGCCGAGATAAAGTTTCGCAAATTATAACCTACGGCACAATGGCAGCTAAAGCTGTAGTACGAGATGTAGGCCGTGTTTTAGCTCATCCGCATGGTTTTGTTGATACAATAGCTAAGTTAATTCCATTTGAAATCGGGATTACCTTAGATAAAGCTTTAGATAAGGAACCAATTTTACGGGATCGTTACGAACAAGAAGAAGAAGTTCGTACTTTGCTAGATAAAGCTCGTCAGTTGGAAGGCTTGACTAAAAACGTTGGTACACATGCTGGAGGCGTGGTAATAGCTCCGACTAAATTGACCGCATTCACTCCACTTTACTGTGAACAAGATAGCCAAGATTTGGTAAGCCAATTTGATAAAAACGATGTGGAAGCTGTTGGATTGGTTAAGTTTGACTTTTTGGGTTTGCGAACTTTAACTATTATTAAATGGGCTTTGCAAACCGTCAATAAATTCCTTGAAACTCCAATAGACATTCTCAAAATCCCGTTAAATGATACTGAAACTTATGACTTATTAAAACGTGGCGATACTACCGCAGTCTTCCAGTTGGAATCTGGTGGTCTGAAGAAATTGATTCGGCGATTACAACCGGATACTTTTGAAGATATTGTAGCATTAGTTGCTTTGTATCGGCCTGGTCCCTTACAGTCGGGAATGGTAGATGATTTTGTGGAACGGAAACATGGTCGAGCTAAAATTGAATATCCGCATCCAGATTTATCTCAAGTTCTTAAGCCTACTTATGGAGTAATAGTATATCAAGAACAGGTAATGCAGATAGCTCAAATCTTGGCTGGATATAGTCTGGGTGGGGCAGATTTACTTCGGCGCGCAATGGGAAAGAAGAACTTGGAGGAAATGGCTAAACAAAGAGCTATATTTACTGAAGGTTCTGTTGCTCGTAAAGTTCCAGAAGAAAAAGCAACGTATATATTTGATTTAATGGAGAAATTTGCTGAATATGGTTTTAACAGAAGTCACTCCGCTGCCTACGCCCTAATTTCCTATCAAACTGCTTGGTTAAAAACTCATTATCCAGCTGCATTTATGGCCGCCGTACTATCCGCTGATATGGACAATACCGATAAATTAGTTCCATTAGTGGAAGAATGTCGTGGCTCTATGAAACTGCAAATTTTACCACCTCATGTCAATGTTTCTAAATATAAATTTACCGTTATCGATGATGAAAATAAAGCTATCCGTTATGGATTAGGAGCTATCAAAGGTGCTGGTGAAGCCGCTTTGGAAAGTATTGTTTCTGAACGTAAAGAAGGAGAATTTACTGATTTATTTGATTTTTGTCGTCGAATTGATTTACGTAAAGCTAGTCGTCGAATTCTAGAACCATTAATTAAATGCGGAGCTTTGGATAATTTAGGGCCTAATCGAGCTACTTTGATGGCATCGTTGGAAACAGCAATAAAATCTGCGGAAAAATATTCTAATGACAGTGCTGCTGGTCAGAATGATATATTTGCATCACCTTCACAGGTTGAAAAAGAGTCACCTTTTGCAAAAAATATTAAAGAATGGAAGCAAACCAAATATTTAAATGCGGAAAAGGAAAGCTTAGGTTTTTATTTAAGTGGCCATCCTATCGAGCCATATTTATTTGAATTATCTCAATTAACTCCTAATAGACTGGTAAATATCAAACCAACAGCTAACAAACAAAGTACACGAATTGCCGGCATAGTAACAGAGTTACGAACTACTTTTAACAAGCGAGGCACTAAGATAGCTTTTGTGACTTTGGATGATAGCACGGCTCGAATTGATATTAAGATTTATTCTGAATTATATGGAACAGTACAGAATATTTTAGTTAAAGATGCTTTACTAATAGCGGATGGTGAGGTGCGGGTGGATGATTACAATGGTGGTTATGCGATGACTGCTCGTAATATTATTACATTTGAAACAGCTCGGGAGAATCTTGCTAAACGATTGGAAATTAATATCATTTCTAAACAGACCGTAAATAAGGAATTTGCTCCTAAATTAGTAGCTATTTTAAATATCCATCGTAAAGGTCAATGTTTGATAGCAATTAATTATCATTATGGAGAAGCTAAAATTGAATTAGTTTTGGGAAATGATTGGCGAGTAAAACTTAACGCTGAGTTGTTAGAACAATTACAAGAATTAGTTGGAGATGATAAAATTAAAATTATTTACTAGACATCTTTCCTAAGATATATAATGTAGGATGCAGAATGAATTGCATCAATCGTGTATCGTGACTCGAAAGATGTAATTCGTAAACTCATTACATCCTATATGAAGTATGTAATATTCTAGTAGCAAACCTCACCACTCGCCTCTTAACTTAGGAAAGCATGGGGAAAGGAAATGCTTGTGGTAGGTCTCACTCAACCATACATTATTATATTGCTTTCGTTATTTAGGAAATATGTCTACTGATTTTTGCTGGAATATTCTTAAATATATAAGTTGATAAAATCGTAAGTTGGCATCATACTAAATATTAGTATTTTATCTTAAAAATAAACCTTGTTATAATATAAAACTATCAACACAATTCCTTGAAAATTAATAAAATATGACCGAATATCTGCTAATATTTATCAGCACTGTCCTAGTCAATAACTTTGTCTTAGTTAAATTTCTAGGATTATGTCCTTTTATGAGCGTGTCTTCTAAATTAGAAACCGCTATCGGAATGGGGTTAGCCACTACGTTTGTGTTAACTTTATCATCTGTAACTAGTTATCTAGTCAACGAATATTTGTTAATACCTTTAGAACTAGAATTTTTGCGTACCATAGCATTTATCTTAGTAATTGCAGTTGTAGTCCAATTCACAGAGATGGTAGTACATAAAACTAGTCCATTATTATATCAAATTTTAGGTATATTTTTACCATTGATTACCACTAATTGTGCCGTATTAGGTGTTGCTTTATTAAATGTGCAAGAAAAACATGGTTTCATAGAGTCAGCTACTTATGGTTTTGGAGCAGCAGTCGGTTTTTCGTTAGTGATGGTATTGTTTGCTGCTATGCGAGAACGTATTAATCAAGCTGATGTTCCATTACCATTTAAAGGAGCTCCAATAGCTTTAATTACTGCTGGTATCATGTCGATAGCATTTATGGGATTTGTGGGATTAGTAAAATTATGATAACCACTATTGTTACGCTTGGAATATTGGCTGGTTTATTTGGTTTGTTATTGGGTTATGCAGCGATAAAATTTAAAATTGAAGGTGATCCAGTAGTTGATAAAGTTGATGAAATTTTGCCTCAACAACAATGTGGTAAATGTGGCTATCCTGGTTGTAAACCTTATGCAGAAGCAATTGTAATTAAAAATGAGGAAATTAATCGTTGTCCCCCTGGTGGTGAGGCTGGAATGCTGGCGATAGCTAGTTTGTTGGATCGTGAACCTAAACCATTGGAAGGTGAGTATCAAGAACCCCCATTACAATTGGCAGTAATAGATGAAGCTGCTTGTATTGGTTGTACCTTATGTATAAAAGCTTGTCCAGTTGATGCTATTTTAGGGTCTGCTAAACAGATGCACACGGTGATTGATCAGGAATGTACTGGTTGTGAGTTATGTATCGCACCTTGTCCGGTTGATTGCATTACTATGGTGATAGTACCGCAGACCACTACAACTTGGAAATGGCCTTATCCAGTGATTCCATTAGTGAAAACTAAGTAAATGGTGTGGTGATAATTTTGGATTTAATAAGAATAATGAATAATTTAAAACTACTAGTATTTATATTTAGTATTATTCCGACCTTATTGTTAGCAGATGTGAGCAAACATATCATAGATTCTGAGACTAAATTAGTTGGTTGGAAATTAGACCAAGCCGGTTTAGAATTAGAATTGAACCAACTGCTCCCCAATCAAACTAGGGCTTTTTTTCAAGCTCGGGGTTTTTCAGTAAAACATGCAAATGACATTGCAACTGGATGTATATATCAAACTATTGTCCGTAATAAAGCTGATAAACCAATAACTATTTTGCTTAAACAATGGCAGATCAAAACAAGAGATGGCACAGAACAACCCATCAAATTAAAAGAAGTTTGGGATAGCGAATGGAATGACATTAGCCAAGCTGCTAGAATAGCTTTCCGTTGGTCAACTTTTCCAACTGAACAAACTTTTACCTCAGCAAGTGATTCTAATTGGGGAATGATTAGTTTTGGGTTAAATCCTGGAATCAGTTTCGATCTACATATTTTTTGGCAATTAGACCATGAACTACAAGATATTTGGATTAAAGATATGCAATGTCCTACCGATTAATAGGGAAATTTATGTCAAAACTACAATTAATAATTATAATTTTATTGCTCTGCATTACATCTATCGCTCATGCTGGAAAATTACTAACCTTATTACCTGATAAACCCAAAGCTCCAGAATTTAAATTGTTGGATATGGATGATAACGTTCATCAATTGTCTGATTATTTGGGCAAGCCAGTTATTATAAATTTTTGGGCTACTTGGTGTCCACCTTGCCGTACTGAATTACCTTCTATGAATCGAGCTTTTACTAAAATTAAAACAGAAGGAATTGCAATGATTGCAGTTAATGTGGGAGAAAATGAAGATACCATATTTAGTTTTATGGGTAATTATCCAATTAATTTTACCGTTTTACGAGATGAGTCTGGAAAAATTATCAATCAATGGCCAATTAAAGGCTTGCCCACAACTTTTATCCTTAATCCAGAAGGCAAACTAGTTTATAGAGCTATTGGTGGAAGAGAGTGGGATGATGAAAAAATTCTAAATAAAGTACGCAGCTTGAAACTTCAACGGGAAAAATTATGAATAGAAAACAGCATTGGGAACAAGTTTATAATACTAAATCTGTTCAAGAAGTCAGTTGGTATCAAAACTCACCGACCATATCGTTAAACCTTATCGCAAAAACTGGTTACGATATTACATGCCCAATTATTGATGTTGGAGGTGGTGCTTCCAATTTAGTAGATTCATTACTTGAGCAAGGCTATTCAAATTTATCCGTACTGGATATATCAAGTGCAGCTATAAAAAATACCCAACAGCGGCTTGGGAAACTAGTAAATAATGTACATTGGTATGCAGAAAATATTACTCAATTTCAAACAGATAGCAAATTTGATATATGGCATGATAGAGCAGTATTTCATTTCTTAACCACAGGTGAAGATAGAAAATCTTATTTAAATACCTTGGATAGTCAATTATCTGAGAATGGAAAAGTTATTATTGCGACATTTTCCTTAGAAGGGCCAACTAAATGTAGTGATTTACCAATTATACAATATGATGCAACCAAAATTCAGCAAGAGGTACAAGGAATTTTGCAACTTTATCATACCGTATCAGAAGTTCATATAACTCCATCTCAGAAACAACAACAATTTAAATACTTTTGTTTTAAGCGAGTTAAATAGTAGACATTTTTCCTAAATAACTAAAGTAATATAATTATATATGATTGTGTTAATGATGTGAAATTGACCAAAGCTATACAATTTTACGGATTTTATGTAGGATGTAATGAGTTTACGAATTACATCTTTCGAGTTGCATTTAGATACACGATTGATGCAATTCATACTTCATTGCATCCTACATTTATATACCTCATAATATAATTATCCATGTTTGACATTTTGACTGGAAGCCTCACTAGTTTGAAATAACCCAGAATTCAATTCATTATCGAATGAATAGTAAGTGATTACAATTAAAAAATACAGAGTAACTTGTTTATTATTTATATAAAACAATTACTTATAAAAAAATACTTTAAAAAAAATTATAAAGACCTATATTAGAGTTTGCTAATATTCATCAATTATTTATTATTATAATGAATAATATTAAATTTATTTATCAGATATATTAGTAAAAAAAACTGAAATCTGATAGATTATATAGTTGTAAGAATTACCTTGCATATTATACAAGGTATGAATAATTAATTATTAACAATTTGTAGTTGTCAAAATCGTTTAGATGATATTCTAATATTTATTTTCTAGGAGAGGTAATTATGAAAAATTTTGCTAAAGTAGCTGCATTATCCGTAATTTTTGGTAGTGCTATTATCGCTGTACCAGCCCAAGCTTGGTGGGGTCCTTTTAGTAATAGTAATAATGGTAATGGTTGGAGTAATGGTAATGGTAATGGTTGGGGTAATAACGGCTGGGGTAATAACAATGTAATGGACGACTGGATGGATGGTAATGGTTGGGGTGATATGAACTTTAGCACCACCATGGGTGGTCGTGGTCAAGGTCGTGGTTATAACAAAAATAACAACGATTGGTATGGTAATGGATATGGTGGTGGTAATGGTAATGGCTATGGCAATGGCAATGGCTATGGATACGGTTCTCCTTACGGTGGTGGTTACGGTGCCCCTTATGGTGGTGGTTATGGTGCTGCTCCTTACGGTTACGGTGCTCCACAAGCTCCATACGGTTATGGTGCTCCACAATCTCCTTACGGTTATGGCGCTCCACAAGCTCCTTATGGTTATGGTGCTCCACAAGCTCCACAGGCTCCACAAGCCCCAACTAAATAATTATTTTAGTAGATATAAAATATATGGGAGTGATGCAAATTACTCCCTATTTGCGTTTAAGTAATACATAAACAGCTCCAGTTCCTCCATCCATGGGAGGAGCTGAACAAAAAACTAATACTTCGCTAAATTGCTGTAACCATTTATTCACTTTATTTTTCAATATTGGCTGTTTTTGCCAAGACCCATATCCTTTGCCATGAATGATTCTAGCACAGCGAATATTATAATTTTGACATTGATGTATAAACTTAATTACTTCTAAGTAAGCCACACGCACTATCATACCGTGCAAATCTAATTCTGCCTCAATACTGAAATGTCCACGTTGTAGTTTTTTTAACATATTATATTGAATTCCAGGACGCACAAAAGATAACTCATCTCCAGTTTCTATATAATTGTAATTATCAGAAAGCATTTCTTTTCGTACTAATATTTCATCTAAAAAACGTTGATTTGGATTAGGTAATGGTTTAGGCTTATCTGGTACAATCTTATTATTTTTTATTGGTTTAACTCCTTGCATAGCATCCTTAAATATTTCACTATCACTTTTTTTCACTATATTTTTAATCCGACTTTAATTAAAATTATCCTGCACAAAATTAAAATGGTAGTCCAGCATAAAGTAGCGGTAAAACCTGATCTTGAATATCTGTCAGGTTTTTTGGATAAATCACTACTTTACTCAGGACTACCAATAAATTAAACTATTTTTAACAATATTATTCTGGGAATCAGAAATTATAGCAATTCTTAATTAAATTCAAGATAAATATAAAATACTTATTTAGTATTACTATAATCCACCAATTGGAAAATGCTATAATTCTATCAACTTATCCTCAGAAATATTATTCAGGAATAATTTTATAAAAAGTTTCACCCCCAAATTCTTCCTAACCAAGATTTTTTAGCCCAGCTTGCTTGCAAACCTTTTTCAGTAAAGAATCTGCTATATTTTTTATCCTCCTGTAAAATATGTTTTTTTAACCAAGACCTCAAAAAAGAAATTAACTCAATAGTTATTTCTTCACCTTGTTCGATTCGGTTTTTGAGTGTAATAACCTGTTTTTTTAATTTTTCATGTTGGGCTTTATGTTTTTCATAATCAGGGTAATCAAAAATCCTAAATAAACTTTCCTCAACTGAGAAATGTATTATCGTATATTGTATTAATTCAGCCAATATTTCATTGGCAACAGCGACATTATGTTTTACTAGTGCCTCATTAAAAAGTCGATTAATTAAATTAACCAAAACTTTATGTTGTTCATCAATTTCTTGAATTCCAACACTTAATTCATCATCCCAAGAAATAAATTCTCTTTCCATTATGTTCTCTATTACCAATTATTATAAACAATTCTTAATTCTTAATTCTTAATTCTTAATTAAATTCAAAATCTTATTAATAACTTAGGTTTAAAGGTTTTAATTAAGCATTAAGAACTCATAATTAAGAATTAACCAGTCTTCCATCGACTAAAGTTAAAGTTCTATCCATGCGTTTAGCTAAATCTGGAGCATGAGTAACTAAGATTAAACTAGTTCCAATCATATGATTTAATTTTAAAATACGTTCATATACTTGTTCAGCGGTATGTTGGTCTAAATTTCCTGTTGGTTCATCAGCTAATACACAGCTTGGTTCGGTAACTAAAGCTCGTGCTACTGCTGTTCGTTGACGTTCTCCACCAGATAATTCTCCAGGTTTATGTTTCAGCCGTTTTTCTAAGCCTATTTGACTGAGAATTGTGACGGCTTTATCTTTGGCTTCTGCAACTGATAAACCTCTAATTAATAATGGCATACAGACGTTTTCTAATGCAGTAAATTCTGCTAGTAAGTGATGAAATTGATATACAAAACCTAAGTGTAAATTACGCCATAATCCTCTTTTAGCTTGGTTTAAACTGCTAATTTGTTTGCCAGCCACCCATACTTCTCCAGTAGTAGGAGTTTCTAAGCCACCTAATAAATGCAATAGAGTACTTTTACCAGCTCCCGAACTACCGACAATAGCTATTTGCTCTCCTTTACGGATAGTTAAATTTATTTGTTGAAGTACATCAACTTCAAGATCAGCTTCTTTAAAACTTTTACTAATATTTTTACAATCTAACACTATATCATTCATAACGCAGAGCCTCAGCTGGTTGGGTACGTGAAGCTTGCCAAGCTGGATAGATAGTAGCTAATAGGCTTATTATTAATGAGAAACCTGTTATTTTATAAACGTCCGGCCAACGTAAATCTGAAGGTAAATCACTGATATAGTAAATTTCTGATGATATAAAATCTACATTAAAAAAATGCTCAATAGCTGGTACTAATGTTTCAATATTTAAAGCTAAACTAATTCCTCCTCCCAATCCTAACATAGTCCCAAACACTCCTATTAAAATTCCCTGTACCATAAAAATCATCATCACAGTTCTTGGAGTAGCTCCTAAGGTTCGTAAAATCGCAATATCTGCTTGTTTATCAGTAACTACCATAATTAAAGTAGACACAATATTAAAAGCTGCCACTGCCACAATCAAAGTTAAAATTACAAACATAACACTTTTTTCCATTTTTATAGCTTCAAAAAAGTTTTTATGTCGATAAGTCCAGTCGTAACTATAATAGCCAAATGGTAATTCCTGTTGTAGTTCAGAACTAAATGGTTTAGCGATAAACATGTCGTCTAATTTAATATTGAGGCCATTAATGCTCCCAGCTGGCATACGCAATAATTTGGCAATATCTTCGAGGTGAAGTAATACTAAACCACTATCAAATTCGTGCATTCCAACGTTGAAAATTCCACCTACAGTAAACCGTTTCATGCGTGGCAGTAATCCAACTAATGTTACTGAAGCTTGTGGTACGATTAGAGTTACTTTATCTCCAATTCCAACTCCAAGTTTACGAGCTAATTCACTGCCTAATACTAAATTAAACTTACCTGCTTGCAAATTATCTAAGTCACCAACAACCATTTTTTCTTTAACTTTAGATACTTGCGGCTCATATTGTGGAGAAATACCTTGTAAGAAAGTACCTTCAACATTTTTATTATAAGTTATCATGGCCTGACCTTGGATAAACGGCGCAATTCCAGTTACATGAGGTTTTTGGGACAATTGTTTGGCTAACTTTTGCCAGTCACTCCAATGACCTTCTATAGCATTAACTACTACGTGAGCTGACATACCTAACATCCGATGGCGTAGTTCTTTCTCAAAACCATTCATCACAGACAATACGGTAATTAATGCTGTCACTCCCAAAGCAATACCTAACATGGATGAAAGTGATATGAAAGAAATAAAATGATTACGGCGTTTAGCACGGGTATAACGTAGCCCGATAAAAATAGGTAGAGGTTTAAACATATGTTCAATATATTGCTGTTATCATGCTTTGGAGGAAAAATTCATGTTATTAGACTATAAACAAGGTTATAAATGAAGTCAAGTTACTATATATAGCAATTCTTAATTATGAATACCAATCAATCCTCGTTTCTATCTTATCTTAAGGATTGGGAGGTATATAAACTGGAAATGCTATATATTCCTTTACAAGCATATATTATGGATGTTAACAAACGGCGTTTTATGATTTGTTTATTTGGATAATTTAAAATCATCCTTAGATTTTTAATCATTATAATATTAAATAGTTATAGCATTTCTCGATTGAATAATCTACAGTAATATAGAATAAGTAATTGATATTTATTTTGAATTTAATTAAGAATTAAGCATTCATAACTAAGAATTACTATAACATTCAAAGAGTTAAAATAATTATAGAAATATGCGAAATTTTATACTTGCAATAATATTGGCTTTACTATCTACAAATATATTAGCACAAGCCACTTTTAATCCGACCACAGGTATAGATTCCTAAATTACATATTGTTGGAGATGGGCTAAACATTGTTTATTCCGTCGAATTACAGAATTTACAAGAACTTACTTTTAAAGTAAACAAGGTAGAGCCGATAATGACTGTACAACAGTATTCCATAAATGATCCAATTTTTCATCCTAACACTGGAATCATACGCATACCTGTATTACAAATAGTTGGCGATAAAAACCTTTATGCTGTTGAAATTCAAAGTTTAAATGATTCATTATTTGAAGTTATCAGCATAATGCCATATGAAGAGTACATATACCCGAGAAGATTTTATTCAGCAAGTAATTAATGAGTATAAAACAGCTAGAATTCCCGCTAAAAATGTTTTTACTCAATCATTTTTTCCAGAAGATATCTATTATTTAATAAATAATGAACCAGAATTTGCTAAACAAGGAGTTCTGCTTGATGGTCGTTATTATACTCAAAGCTCATTCAATCCAAATAATCCAGCTACTTGGTTAAAAGAAACTGAAGGTTTTGTAAATAATGGCGTACAATATATTTCCCCTCCGATATGGGTATTAATTACATTGGATGTAAATAAAAATATAATTCCTTCTGAATATGCCAAATCCATCAATGATTTAGGTTTAAATATAATATCTTGGACTAGTGAACGTTCTGGTCCTTTAAAAACTAATTATGATGGTTTTTATTATCAGTCAATCAAAGATATTATTCAAAATGATGGAATTGTATATGAAGTTCTTGATGTATTAAATAAAGATGTGGGAATTAAAGGGATATTCTCCGACTGGCCAGCAATTACAACTTATTATGCTAATTGTATGGGATTATAAGTAATTTCGGATATTATATAGCTTTAACCACCCCTTTCGTCCCCTCCTTATTTAAAGAGGGGATTAGGGGAGGTTATTTTTTATACATTGACTGCTAGTTAAGATTAACTGGATTGCCTCTACGGTAAAATTATTATTTGTAGGGGTAATCCCTTGTGGTTACCCAAATTAATTTTTTAATTAATCATTTACAACCCAATTTTATGAGCTCTGGCTGTAAAAAAAATTCCACTTGGTTTATCCGCTGATATGGTTGCAACTTCTGCAAAAGTTTCGGTATTATAAACAATTACCTTATCTTTATCACGTACTGATACCCATACTTCTTCCCCACGTGGAGCAAATTCCATATGTAATACTCCTTTACCTGGTTTAAGAGTTTTGATGATATTCATTGTCATAACATCGATAACTTGCACAGTATCATTATTTGGCATCGCAAAATTAACCCAAACATGACGGCCATCTGGTCGAGCCATCACAAAAACTGGTTGGCCATGTACTGGAATTGTTTTCACTTGTTGCCAATTTTTCATTACTAATACTTCATGTTGACCAATAGCAGGTAGTAAAGTGTAATTACCAGCTACCGCCCAACCTTCCAAATGTGGCATTTTATATACTGGTAACTTTGGTTTGTCCTTACCATAGTTTGGCAAAATACGTTTTACTCCAGCATCAACATCCCATAAATCCAATAATGCAAAACCATTTTCATCAAATAATCCAGCGATATAATAACGACCATCTGGAGAAATTAAAGCATCGTAAGGTTGCCTACCAACATCTTTAAACTTAAGAATTCTTGGAGATTTAGGGATATGCATATCAGCCAACCAAATTTCGCCAGCATCAAATAAACTAAATACAAAATGTTGATTAGGAGCATCGACTAAACCAATTACTTTTGAAAGTTGATCATTTATTCCAAACTTAGCGGGAATATCTGCCACTTGTTCCAACGTCATTGCATCAAATACTTTAACCCCACCAGGAGTATAATTAGATACCGCAATCAGCTTACCATCTTGAGAAATTGCCCCACCTATACTATTACCAGCTTGCATAATACGATGAGTAATTCTTCTACGCAAAATATCCAGTCTAGTTAAGCCACCATCTCGTCCAAATATATAGGCATATCTTTGATCACGAGAATAAACCACAGAAGCATGAGACAAATCACCCAAGTTTTTTACTCTACCTAAACTTTTATGTGTAGTAGTATCAACTACCAGCACACTGCCTTTAGCTCGTTCAATTATAATTCCTAAATCACCACTACCACGCAATATAGCGGCTTGAGTTATTGTTGGTAATAAAAATATTAATAAATATAGCCAGGTCTTCATAAATTTTTTAAAATCAAAGTGATTAAATATTATTTAAGTTATGAAATTCTTTACTTGCAAATACAAGATAAAAAGTAAGTAGATAAATAGTAACTAAGTTCCGAGAAAAAATTATCGCATTTACAATTGAATAAAGCAAGATTAAAGTTATTGATATTTAATTAAGAATTAAGAATTAAGAATTAAGAATTAAGAATTAAGAATTAAGAATTAAGAATTAAGAATTAAGAATTGCCTATTTAAGGAGTTCAGAAATCTTGTGACTATTAAAATACGCTTGTAGAACCATTCCCTTAAGTATTCGGTAAGTTCCAGGAATTGGAATAATTTCAATTGGTATTCCCCAGTGAGTAATTGGAAATTGACCAGATATTTTCTCTTGATAACTAATAAAATTTTCACGTTCAGCATTTTTACAGGAAATAAATGGTTTTCCATTACGTTTAATACAGTCCTTTTCTATACTTTGCAAACCTTCCTGAAAAGAATTTTGTTCCTCTGGATAGGCATGAAATGCTAATAACCTACCTATGAAATCTGTAACACCAATATCCTTTGCTCCAGGTGTTTCAGTTCTTGGCAAAATAGTATCAGCCAGTTCGTTTACCAATTGCCATTCATTCATGGTAAAAAAATGCTTTTCTTCGTTTGGAGTAGCAGCTAGACAATCTCGCCATACAGAAGTAATTATTTGGTCTGAAAAACCAATGCCTGTTATTAATGCAGATAATTTTATAAAATTCCGACGATGCATCATATTTCCCCTCGATGTAGAGCATTTACTGCGTAGTTAGCTGCACGAGCTGACAATGCCATATAAGTTAATGACGGATTAACACAACTCGATGATGTCATACAAGAGCCATCAGTGACAAAAACATTTGGTACACTATGTATTTGATTATAGGTATTTAAAACTGATGTTTTTGGATCATGTCCCATACGTGCTGTTCCCATTTCGTGAATACCACGTCCTGGAGAGACATCAATATTAAATGATTGTATATTTACTGCACCAGCGGCCTGGAACATGTTAACAGCATCTTTATATATCTGTTTACGCATGGCAATCTCATTGTCCTTAAACTCACATTGAATAGATAGAATAGGATTACCCCATGTATCTCTGCGTTTTGTAAGTTGTACATGATTATCATGATAAGGAAGGCATTCTCCAAACCCAGTAATAGACATAGTCCATGTTCCAGGTAAAAAAAGACTATCTTTATAAGCCATTCCAAATTTATGATCATTAATTCGTTCATTCCAATTTTGACGTTGAGCACTTCCTTGATAACCATAGCCACGTAAAAAATTAGAGGTACGACTACTTGGGACAAGGTTTCTAAATCGAGGGATATAAATTCCTCCAGGCCGACCACTATTTGGACTGAACTCAGAAAATCCTTTAAAATCAGCTTGAGCTCCAACATAGAAGTGATGATCCATAAGATTATGACCTAATTCACCACTATCATTACCTAATCCATTAGGAAAGCGATTTGATTTTGAATTTAAGAGGATACCAGTTGATGCGATAGTAGAGGCGTTCAGAAAGATCAATTTACTATAATATTCATGAACATCTTTCGTCCTTTCATCAACTACACGAACACCCACTGCCTTCTGTTCATCATAAATTATGGAACTTACAACTGAATGAGGACGTAGCGTCATATTTCCAGTTTTTTTTGCAGCTGGAAGTGTAACGGCGTTACTACTGAAGTAAGCACTATGTGGGCAACCTCTATCGCAACGATTACGGAATTGGCATGGGCCACGACCGTTGTGAATTTCAGTAAGATTAGCAATTCTTCCCATGGTTAGATAACGTTCAGGAAAATGCTTGCGTATAGCTTGCCGAACATGTTTTTCAACTGCGTTTAGTTCAAATGGTTTTAAAAATCGTCCATCAGGAAGGTGATCTAGTTCAAGTGATTCCCCACTAATACCCGCAAATTCCTCTACATAATCATACCATGGAGCGATGTCTTTATATCGAATTGGCCAATCAATTGCAATATTTTCAACTTTGTTTGCCGAAAAATCTAAGTCACTCCAACGATAACAATGACGTGCCCAAGTGAGAGATTTTCCACCAACTTGATAACCTCGAATCCAAGAGAATGGTTTTTCTTCATTATAAGGATGGTAACTATCTTCCACAAAAAAATGCTTCTTATTTTCATCAATCCATCCACCAACTTTTTCATACTCTTTGCGTTCATTAGCTGGTAATGCACCACCCATCGGATAATCCCAAGGTTCTTTGAACATGGTTGGATAATCATGAATATGTTGCACCATACGTCCACGTTCTAATACTAGTGTTTTGAGTCCTTTTTCACAAAGTTCTTTAGCA
Source organism: Candidatus Marithrix sp. (assembly GCA_045046925.1). Classification (GTDB taxonomy): domain Bacteria; phylum Pseudomonadota; class Gammaproteobacteria; order Beggiatoales; family Beggiatoaceae; genus DRQV01. The sequence goes on from JASFYV010000244.1 coordinate 24,235, forward strand.
ATCCATCCTCCACTAATGCCAGAACCAATTACAATTGCATCAAAAATAACATCAGTATACTTTGCCATAATTATTTCCTAAAGGTATAAAATCTTAAAGAATTTAAGCTATACTTAGATAAATAATTATTATGACATACTCACAAAAGTTAGTATACAGAGTATAGCGTTTCTTGTTTGTATAAACACCCCTTGCGTCCCCTCCTTATTTAATGAGGGGATTAGGGAAAGTTGTATTTAACTGAATAGGGAAATGCTATAACTAAATTTTAAAAAAAGGTACGGTTGAATTTTATAATCATTATAATTTGCCTGATCTAAATATACAAATAACCCAAGATATATTAAATAGTTATCATGCACTAGTGGAAATATTGGATGCTAAAAATGTCCTATTAATATTGTAATAGTTTGGCTAACTGGACTGGGTTGAACACGATAAGCTATTTACAAAAAATTAAATTTCCAGTATTTGGCAAATTAATGTTCTAAATCAAGAAAAAATGGATATAGTTGATAATTGATGTAGAAACCAATAAAATAGTATAGACGGTAGTAGAAATATAAAAGGAGTTTGAGGATTAAATATTTGAGGATTCAAAATATTGAACCCCCAGAGCTTATATTAATTATAAATCATTAGCATGTTTGGATAAATAATTGGCTACGCCTTGTGTAGAACCTTGCATACCAGCTTCGCCTTTATTCCAACCAGCTGGACAAACTTCACCATGTTCTTCATTAAATTGTAGAGCATCAATCATACGCAACATTTCATCAATATTACGTCCTAAACTTAAATCATTGACTACTTGATGTTTAACTATACCTTGTTTGTCAATTAAGAAAGAACCACGAAAAGCCACTGCACCATTAGGTGTTTCCACATCATAAGCTTTGACTATAGAATGAGTTAAATCTGCTACTAAAGAATATCCAACTTGGCCAATTCCACCTTGATCGACTGGAGTATTCCGCCATGCGTTATGTGCATATTGTGAATCAACTGAGACTCCTATAACTTCAACGTTACGTTCTTTGAAAGAAGCTAAACGTTTGTCAAAAGCGATTAATTCTGTTGGACATACGAAAGTAAAGTCTAACGGATAAAAGAATATTACTGCATATTTATCTTTAATTGTTTCTTTAAGATTAAATTCAGTAGTAATTTCGCCATTACCTAATACTGCTGCTGCTGTAAAATCTGGAGCTTCACGCCCTACTAATACACCCATTGAAATATCCTCTTGATTAAATTGTAATTTCTGTTATCCACAGGTCGTGTTTATTGCAAAAACTAGTTGCATATAGCTTGTTGGCATGTCCTTCTGGCAATTCATAAGTTGAAATTGCTTTTTTATCTTCAGGACTAAAAGTCATAGAACCTAAAACAGTCCCATCTTCAGCAACCAAGGTATGTCTGACTATATAATGTTTACTTGTCATCCCATGGTTAGTGGTGATAGTAATGGTCTTACCATCAATGGTAACTTCAGGAGCATGTCCTTTAACTTTTTTATCCCATTGACCAGGATTATCAGCAGTATAGATAATACCGTTATAATTCACCGATGAGTTAGAAGCCATAGCTACTTGTCCTACTGCCATTCCTGAGGCAACCGTTAATGCGGTTTTAATAAAGTTTCTTCTATTAGTCATAATTTTATTGGAATTGTAGGAGTATTATATTTTAATGATATAAATCAATTTTTCAAGTCTAAATTTTTAATGATTTTATATTTTTAAGTTTAAAGTTAATTATAAGTTTGTATAAGACTAACAAATTTTATATTATAATCTGATATTACATAATTTCAAATAAATATTGCTGTTGAATTTAATTAAGAATTAAGAATTAAGAATTAAGAATTAAGAATTATTCTAAAGTATTTATTAATAAAGGCTACTCAAATGAAATATAAAACTTATCTATTTATTATTATATTGTTGCTGATTGGTTGTGTAGAAAATGAGACTTCTGAATGTGTTCCAACAGTAGTTGCAAATTCTATTGAAGAACCTATTGCAGAAAATATTATAAACCCTGAAAGTATAATTACTGATATACCAGCTCATCACCCACCAAGCTATGAATCAGAACGAATTTTTAACAGTGCCCCTAGTGCTATCAATGCTACTAGTGCCAAAATAATAATTACTCCTTCAGCTCCTTCTCTTACTTTAGCTGAATTTAAAATCGCTAATAAAATATTTTTTGAACGTTGTGCTGGTTGTCATGGAGTGTTACGTAAAGGTGCGACTGGAAAACCTTTAACTCCAGATATTACCCAATCAAAGGGTACTGATTATCTAAAGATTTTTATTAATTATGGTTCTAATTCTGGAATGCCAAGTTGGGGACAATCTGGGGCTTTAACTGAAACTGAAGTTGATATTATGGCTCGTTATATTCAACATGAACCTCCAGTACCGCCTGAATTTGGTATTCAAGACATGAAGGATAATTGGAAAGTATTAATACCGCCTGAACAACGACCTAATAAAAAGCTGAATAATTATAATTTAAACAATATCTTTTCTTTGACTTTACGTGATACTGGCCAAATAGCTCTAATTGATGGTGATAATAAAGAAATAATTAATATTATCGATACTGGTTATGCGGTACATATTTCGCGTATGTCAGCGTCTGGACGTTATTTATACGTGATTGGCCGAGATGCTAAGGTTAATCTAATTGATTTATGGATGAAAATTCCAACTACAGTTGCTGAAATTAAAACTGGGATGGAAGCTCGTTCAGTAGCTGCTTCTAAATATAGAGGATGGGATGATAAATATGTGATTGCAGGAACTTATTGGCCACCTCAATTTGTAATTATGGATGGTATGACTTTAGAACCTTTACGGATAATTTCCACTCGTGGTATGACTGTTGATACCCAAGAATATCATCCAGAACCCAGAGTAACTGCTATTGTTGCATCCTATCAACAACCAGAATTCATTGTCAATGTTAAAGACACTGGTAAAGTTTTTATAGTTAATTATGAAGATTTGGACAATTTACAAGTTAAAATTATCAAAGCAGTACGGTTTTTAAATGATGGTGGTTTAGATTCTAGCAAAAGGTATTTTCTGACTGCTGCGGATAAGTCTAATAAAATTGCAGTTATTGATACTAGAGATGGTAAATTGGCAGCAATAATAAAAGTTGATAGAATTCCACATTCTGGCCGAGGAGCTAATTTTATTGATCCTGAATTTGGTCCAGTTTGGGCAACTAGTCATGTAGGTTCTGATACTATTGCTTTAATTGGGACTGATCCATATGCTCATCCTGAATATGCTTGGAAAGTAGTACGAAATATCAAAGCTCAAGGTAGTGGTTCTTTATTTGTCAAAACTCATCCTAATTCTAATAATCTCTATGTTGACACACCATTAAACGTACAAACTGAACTTAATCAAACTATTGCAGTGTTTAGTATCAATAACTTGGATGCTGGTTATAAGGTATTACCAATTGCAGAATGGGCTGATGTAGGCGAAGGTAGCAAACGTGTTGTACAACCAGAATATAATAAAGCAGGTGACGAAGTTTGGTTTTCCGTTTGGAATGATAAAAAATATCAATCTGCCATTGTAATTATTGATGATAAAACTCAACAACTTAAACATGTTATAAAAGATAAACGCCTAATTACTCCAACTGGAAAATTCAACGTTTATAATACCATGCATGATATTTATTAGACATCTTTCCAATTGAATAGATTATATAAATGCTAAACAATTGATATTATAATTTAATTAAGAATTAAGAATTACTTAATGTAGGATGATGAGTATACGAATTACATCTCCATGCAATTCATTCTGCATCCTACATTATCAATACCTAGACTAATGCCTGAAATGTCGCATGCCAGTAAATACCATTGCTATTCCATGCTCGTCGGCAGCAGCAATGGTTTCCTTATCTCGCATTGAACCACCAGGCTGAATTATCGCTGTGATACCAACACTAGCCGCTGCATCAATCCCATCTCTAAATGGAAAAAAAGCATCCGAAGCCATAACCGAACCTTGAACTTCCAACTTTTCATCAGCAGCTTTAATCGCCGCAATCTTAGCACTATACACCCGACTCATCTGCCCAGCTCCAACTCCAATTGTCATACCATCTTTGCAATACACAATAGCATTAGATTTCACAAACTTAGCCACTTTCCAAGCAAATAGTAAATCTTGTAACTCTTTTTCAGTTGGTTCTCGTTGAGTTACCATTTTTAAATCGGCAGCTGTAATAATACCAGTATCACGTTGTTGAACTAATAAACCACCTCGAATCCGTTTGAAATCTAAATCATTTATATCTTGTTTCCATTCACCTGATTCCAATACTCGTACATTCTTTTTAGTAGCTAGAATTGGTTTGGCAGCTTCTTCAATGGTAGGAGCAATAATTACTTCTACAAATTGACGATCAATAATACTTTTTGTAACAGCAGCATTTAAAGTACGATTGAAGGCAATAATTCCTCCAAAAGCTGAAGTTGGATCAGTTTTAAAAGCCCTATCATAGGCAACTTCAATATTTTCCCCAATCGCTACTCCACAAGGATTAGCATGTTTCACGATCACACAACTTGGCTCAGAAAAAGATTTCACACATTCCAAAGCCGCATCAGTATCAGCTACGTTATTGTAAGATAGCTCTTTACCTTGAATTTGTTTGGAATTAGCAACACAGACTAAAGTAGAATTAGGTTCAGTGTAAAAAGCAGCCTGTTGATGAGGATTTTCCCCATACCGCATAGTTTGAACTTGTTGATATTGAAGTGAAAGATTTGGAGGAAAGATATTACCAATACTGCCTAAATAATTAGCAATCAAGCTGTCATAACGAGCGGTATGAGCAAAAGCTTTACTAGCCAATGCAAATCTAGTTGCTTCAGTAACTGCACCAGAATTATTAGCCATTTCTTCTAAGATACTAGTGTAATCTTCGGCATCAACTACTACTGTAACAGCCGCATGATTTTTAGCTGCGGAACGTAGCATAGCTGGGCCACCTATATCAATATTTTCAATCGCAGTAGCTAAATCACAATCTGGTTTTGCAATTGTCTGTTCAAAAGGATATAAATTTACCACTACTAAATCAATTGGTTTAATATCATTATCTGCCATCACAGCTTCATCAATACCACGTCGTCCTAATAAACCTCCATGGATTTTAGGATGCAGAGTTTTCACTCGTCCTCCCATCATTTCTGGGAAACCAGTATAGTCAGAAACTTCCGTAACTGATATTCCATTATCTGTGAGTAATTTGGCAGTTCCACCAGTAGATAGAATTTCTACACCTCGTTCATTTAAACTCTTAGCAAATGAAACAATTCCAGATTTATCAGATACACTTAACAGAGCTCGTTGGATAGTTGACATTATTACCTCAATTTTATATATAATTCATACATTCTAAGTAAATATTCTATTATTTGTCAAGGCATTAGTTAAATATATTTTAAGAATTATTGACCTGTTCATATTTTCAATGCTACTACTTTATCCTATCGGGAAAAAATTATGCTAGAATAAATAAATTATTTTATAGCGTTTTTTGATTAAATATGGTACGGTTATACCAATCAAACCATTGATGTTTAAATGAATTTAATTAAAATTAAGAATTGCTATAATATATAGTTTATTTAATTAGGAAAAATTATGAAAAAAATTATCATTGCCATATTATTGTGTTTAGGATTTAACCTAAGCTATGCAGATACCACATATTATACTTTTGTAATGCATAAGCCTACTGGAAATAGTAACTGGCAACATTTTTATAATGATGAAAAGATAGTTCCCGGATTATATCGTTTCCAAATTATCATATCGTCTGAATCTTCAGAAAATAAATTAACTAATTGGTGGTATGCAATCTGGGGCGAATTCCAATTTGTGGATGATCCTTTAGGTGGAGTAAAAATTTATGCTCGTAATACTATTAATGAACGTAATTCTTTAAGTTCATGGACTAATATAACTAAAAATTGGACAGCTATTCGGCAAAAAAAATTGCAACCTATAATTAAGTTAATGAAAAGAAAACAACCTTTAGGTTATCCAGACCCAAATTTAATGCGATTTTTGATTTTAAATAGAAATACTAATAATAGTTGGCAGTGGCAAAATAAGACTTATAATCTATACAGATTACATTATTTTGATCCTGACAGTATGTCACAAAACGAATATAAACAAGCTATATCTCATTTCATAAATCCCAATGAAGCTCCAACTAATGATATTAAACAACTAAAAGCATGGCTTAATGATAAAGAAGAATTAACTTTATTAGCTCAACATGCTGGTGCTGCTGGAGATAACTATGAAGAACTCCATGAATATTTTAGAATATGGTTTAATGATTTATTAAAGACTGAAGAAATATCTCCTGAACCAACTAAAAATAGTTCTTCATTTAATTACTGGTGGCTGTTTGTAGCATTAGTAGTCATAGTATTAATATATAGGAATAAGAAAATTTCTAATAAAATTAGATTTTTGTGGAATAAAAATATAAAAATGGCTTTCAGGAAAAATACTTTTTTACACCCAGAACAAACTATGAGTACGACTTCTTATCTAAATAAAGAAGAAGTTGAATTATTAAAAGTTGAGGTTAAACAACTAAGACTTCGTATTCATAAATTAGAAGAACAGCTTAGAGATAGCAAATTTTCTCAAGACGATGATTTGAAACAAATTATTGTAGATGAAACAAATTCTTTTCTTAACAAGCAATTTAATAATGATGTGAATAAGACTCTGGAATTATACGCTAGAAAATTTTGGCAAGAATTCATTGATAACAACACCATCTCTGCTGAAACTTTGCCAGAAGTAAATACTCCAGCTAAAACTATATTGGAAAAAGAAGTTAATATTCAACTAGATGAGCAAAAATGAAAAAAGCCGTTATATTAGTTTCTGGTGGTTTAGATTCAGCCACTACATTAGCTATAGCTAAATCTCAAGGTTATATTTGTTATGCTTTAAGTTTTGATTATGGCCAACGACATAAAGCCGAATTACAAGCTGCTAGGCAAGTAGTTGAACATATTGGTGTTGTGGAACATAAGTTCATTCATTTGAATTTAGATAGTATTGGTGGTTCAGCATTAACAGATATTGATATCAATGTGCCTACTAAAGGGTTATCTGAAGAGATTCCAATAACTTATGTGCCAGCTCGTAATAGTGTGTTTCTAACGTTAGCTTTGGGATGGGCGGAAGTTTTATCTGCTTATGATATATTTATTGGAGTGAATGCAATTGACTATTCTGGTTATCCAGACTGTCGTCCAGAATTTATTACAGCTTTTGAAAAATTGGCTAATCTTGCTACTAAAGCTGGAGTAGAAGGCCATAAATTTAAAGTACATACTCCTTTAATAAATCTTAGTAAAGCAGAAATTATTCAACAAGGATTGAGCTTAGGAATAGATTATAGTATGACTATTTCTTGTTATCAGCCAAATGCAGAAGGTTTTGCTTGTGGTGTATGTGATGCTTGCCGATTACGCAAAGATGGATTTGAGTCCGTACAAACTATTGATGATCCGACTGAATATGCACGGTGATATTTCCAAATAACTAGATATAGCGTATCCCGTTTGCGTAAGGAACTAAAACCACTCCTTGAGTCTCCCATCCTTAATTAAGTAAAGAGAGAATTAGAGGGTACTGGGCTTGGACTATAATGAAATTTGTAAATATACTTAAATATCAGTAAGTTACACCAAATTGACAAAATATCTAACTAACTGATATTTAACA
>JASFYV010000245.1:0-3729 GCA_045046925.1 Candidatus Marithrix sp.
AATGTTAAATATCAGTTAGTTAGATATTTTGTCAATTTGGTGTAACTTACTGATATTTAAGTACATTTACAAATTTCATTATAGTCCAAGCCCAGTGCCACCAGATGAATTTGCGGCTAATTCTATATTTTCAGTATATGGATTTTCTTATGGTGGTAATGCAAATCAGAAAAATGCTATAGAACGAGAATTAACTACAGTAACCGATGGAAAATCCCCATTACTAGCCGAAATATTTACCCGCTTAATTACTGAGCAATGGAAGTTTAAACGTACAGATACAATAGTAAAATAAATTCTTTATGGATTACGGCCGATAATTAGTGAATATAATAATTATGTTATTGATGAAATAAATTGTACTACCACCAATAATTTAGAAACTCATTTACTAACAATGCAATCGCATCAAAATAAAGCTAGTTTTATCTTAAATTCTCTACTAGGAGCGATGCAAACTTTAGATATTAATGCTTATAATCTAGCAACTCGTTTAGAACGAATTCGTCAGCTTGCTGCTCAACGTAATTGGCAAATTTATTTCCATAATAAAGGTATAGAAAAGTTCGATTGGTCAGGTGCTAAAGGTTCTAATTATGATGAATCATTACTAGCGATATTTCAGTTAAATATTAGAAATTTGCGTGATCATAAAGTTTATTTGCAACGGTAAGTGGATGATTTAAATGGTTTGCAGGAAAAATAGCGATTATATTTAGATAAAAGACGGTCTTTGTCCAGTGAACATTTAAATACTTTAATGAGCCTGTTGATTGTATTATTAGCTGGCAGCGGTGTAAGCTATACTATTGGCAAAGTTGGAATTGATATTACCAATCAAATTTTGCTGTGGACAGTTATCATAATTGCAGTTTTACCAATAAGTTGGCATTTTTTAATTGGCTTACAAAATAAATTTAATCCCAGAGCTGGTGGAAAATCTCTTAATAGTTTAGGAGATATGGGTGGTGATGGAACTGGTGGTCAAGAAAATGAACTGAAAAATCCAAATAATTGAGTTTAGCATAGGGAAGGAATGATAAATTGACCAGAACAGTAAAATAAATGGCATTCCTTTTCACTTCTCTGTCCAACACATTGAATAAACACTATATTTTTACTTCTTACCCATTTGACAAAAGTACGAAAATTGCTCAATTTTAGAATTAGCAATTAAATGTAAAACATCAGCGAAATCCATGTCTTATCGATAATATTCAAGTGCTAAAAAAATTTGTTCGGTAGATTTAAGTATTACATTTAGTAATCCTAAAATTGGTAATATTCCTTGGTCTAAAACCAAAAGTTATATCAGAAAAATTCCTATTTTAGATACAGAACAATTATTGCTGATTTTCTTAATACTATCACTTCTTCTGATGCTCGTAATTGCTTCATACATTGTCTTTTGGTATTTACATATTCGGGATTTGCTATAATCAGATTTATCTTTTTCGTACAAAGGTCTCTAATTATAATGTCAACCAAAAAAATATTATTACAGATGCTTGAGATTAGGAGCAGGTTGTGATTGTAATATATTTAGGTTATAATTCCTTTATTTATAAAAGAGTAAACTAAAAAAATAATGAGTTCAGATACCTTAATTTCAGTAAAAAATTTATCCCGCTATTATGGTAATTTTTGTGCAGTTAATAACATTAGTTTTGAAGTTAAACGTGGGCAAATTTTAGGTTTTCTTGGTCCAAATGGAGCAGGTAAAACTACAACCATGCAAATGATTACTGGTACCCTGGCACCAACCGCTGGACAGATTTCATTAGCTGGTCATGATTTATTAGATTATCCAATTCAAGCTAAAACTGCTATCGGTTATCTACCAGAACAACCACCTGTATATAAAGAAATGCGGGTTGATGAATATTTACAATTTTGTGCTAAATTACATCATATCCCAAGTTCGGCTATTGCCTATGCAGTCAACCATACTATTGAACAATGTGGTTTAAATGCTGTTGTTAAACGTTTAATAGGTAATTTATCTAAAGGTTATCAGCAACGGGTTGGGATTGCTCAGGCTATTATTCATACTCCACAAGTAGTTATTTTAGATGAGCCTACTATTGGACTTGATCCGATTCAAATTCGGGAAATTAGAGCTTTAATTCGTCGTTTGGGAAAAGAACATAGTGTAATCTTATCAACTCATATACTACCAGAAGTACAAGCCGTATGTAGTCATGTACAAATTATTAATCGTGGCCAATTTATTTTAAACGATACTATTGATGGTCTACTTAATCAAATGCAATCAACTCATTTACAAGCAAGATTTCATAATCTACCAAGTATAGAAAAATTAGAACAAATCCAATATATTGAATCAGTAGAAATATTTGCAGATAATAAAGTTCGGATTCAGCATAATATTGAAAATAGTCCAGTGGAAACTTTAGTAGAGCAGTCAGTTGCCAATAATTGGAGATTATATGAATTAATACCAGAACAACGCACTTTGGAACAAGTTTTTGTAGATTTAACTAATGCAGATGAAGATAATTTAATAACTAGGGGGATTGCCTAATGTGGGTAATTGCATCACGGGAATTACGTAGTTTATTTATTTCACCATTAGCTTGGAGTATTTTAGGTGCAATTCAAATAATTTTAGGCTGGTTTTTTGCCGTATTAGTCGAATGGTTTTTACAGCCAGAAATACAAACAAATTTAGCCAGTGATCCTAATGCTTATGGTTTAACTTCAATTGTGGTAGCTTCTTTATTTGATTGGATTGCTATCATATTCTTACTAGCTACTCCATTATTAACCATGCGTCTCATTAGTGAAGAACGACGTAACAATACTTTACCTCTACTATTATCAGCTCCAATTTCAATGGGTAGTATTATTTTAGGTAAGTTTTTGGGATTAATGGGATTTTTCTTGATAATGTTGGCTATGTTGATGTTGATGCCGTTATCATTATTATTAGGTGGAACTTTAGATTTCGGACAGTTATTATCTGGTTTGTTGGGTTTAATTTTATTTTCTGGTGCTTTGATAGCAATAGGATTATATATATCAACTTTAACTTCGCATCCAACAGTAGCGGCCATTAGTACTTTTGGAACCTTTTTACTATTATGGATGCTCGATTGGAGTGGCAATATAACTGAGGCTAAAGATGATATTTTAAGTTTTAGCTACTGGTCAATTACTAATCATTATCAGCCTTTGTTACAAGGTTTGTTTAGCACTGCTGATATTGTATTTTATCTATTGTTGATTGGATTATTTTTGATGTTAAGCACTTATCGATTGGATGCAGAACGAATTCAATAGGAAAAGATAAATGGGTGAGAATAATGGCGAGATTGCTAGACTAGATGGAAATAAACGGGAATAGAGTAGCTTTAAATAAATGGGAATAGTTTCTTATTTCCATTTTTGAAAATTAGATTTTACCCTCCAGTTTATCTATTTTTATTCAATTGGAAATTTGTAAATATTCTCCGTACCACCAGGATATGTTTCAGTTATAATTAGCTCTTTAGAATTTACAATAAAAGTATACTTTGTATCTAATTTATGAGTATTGAAACGATTCATACCCCAAATTATTTGGTTCCCTTGTCGTTTACATTTGTACTTCCACAATTTTCCATCACTTTCCCTATTATATGAGATAGTTACAATATCGTTGTTCTTTGAGGCTCTCATTATTAATGGATCAGTACCCATTCCTAAATAAGTATTTCTTCTTAGTGT
>JASFYV010000246.1:0-7649 GCA_045046925.1 Candidatus Marithrix sp.
GATATTTTAACCCAACGTTTCGCTTAATTTTTAGTCTAATTTCTTTGGAATAATCTGACATTTTATCTAGGATTTAACTGTCGAAGCCCACTGCCAGATTCCCGCTTTCGTGGGAATGACAATTAATTAATACTTTATAAGTATATTATTTCAATCATATTAATATGTTTATCAATGCGTAAGTCATATGTGCATTTTTATACTATTTCGTGTATCAAATATTTTTAAATGTTACACAGAATGGACTACCTACCCTAAAACTTATTTCAACCTTAACCGCACATTTCTTATAATCAGTTTCTTCAGAAATAGGGCAATATCTGATTTATGAAAGACTTCCACTTTCCAAATAGGAAAATGCTATACTATAATTCTAGCAATTTATAAATTAACATCTTGAACTAGATATTTGATAGACGTAAAAAATAATGTAGAATGAAAAATAAAATTACCAACCTACTTTATGGCAATTCTTAATGCTATAATGTTCAATTCTTAATTAACTACAACGGAAAATCATTATGATGGGTATAAGTATTTGGCAATTATTGATAATTTTAGTAATTGTAGTAGTTTTATTTGGTACTAAAAAGTTAAGAAATATTGGTGGAGATTTAGGTGGTGCAATTAAAAATTTCCGGCAATCGATGAAAGATGGTGAATTAGAAGCAGAAGAAACAGCTAAACCTGAACAATCTGCTCCACTTCAACCACAAGCTCAAGTGGTTAAAAATGAGAATGGGAAAATTATTGAAGGCCAAGTAACAGATAAACAAACTACTAAAATATAATGTTTGATATAGGATTTTTAGAAATTTGTCTAATTGCTATTATTGCATTGTTAGTAATTGGACCAGATAAATTGCCGGGAGCTGCACGTACTGCCGGATTATGGATTGGTCGAATTCGTAATTTTATTTCTACCGTGAAACAAGATGTGGATCGAGAATTAAAGTTACAAGAAATGCAAGAAGCAATTAAACATAGTGAACAACATGTGCATCAAATTGTTGATGATATGGGAACTGGTATGGAAAAACTGAATCAACCAATTACCGACCCATTCGATAATGAATATTCTAGCAAAAATTCAGCGGATAATGAGAGCAAAGAAGTGGAAATTAAACCACTAGATAATCCAGATTCTAATAAAATTTCACCCGACAATCCAGCTAAAACTCCAAGTTAAATTATGTCAGAGACTTCTAATACTAGAGAAATGCCATTTGTTCAGCATTTGTTGGAGTTGCGTGATCGTTTATTGAAAATAATCGCTTCTGTAGCAATATTTTTGTTAATATTAATGCCGTTTGCCAATGATTTATTTCATTTACTGGCTAATCCTTTGTTAGCAAAGCTACCAGAAGGTACGCAAATGATAGCGATTGATGTGGCATCACCATTTTTTACTCCTTTCAAATTAACCTTAGTACTTTCCATTTTTTTATCTATGCCAGTGATTCTCTATCATTTATGGACTTTTGTAGCTCCTGGTTTGTATGATAATGAAAAGTCTTTGGTAATGCCATTAATGGTATCCAGCACTACATTATTTTATTTAGGAATGCTATTCGCCTATTATGTGGTATTTCCATTAATATTTGGCTTCATGGTTAGCATGACTCCAGAAGGGGTAGAAATGAGTACCGATATCAGTCGGTATTTGGATTTTGTGTTGAAGTTATTATTTGCATTTGGAATTGCATTTCAAGTTCCAATAGCTACCATTTTATTGGTACGAGTGGGAATTGTTACCCCAGAATCACTTGCCGATAAACGACCTTATATAATTGTTGGTGCATTTATCGTTGGCATGTTAATGACACCACCTGATATGATTTCCCAAACTTTATTAGCAATACCAATTTGGTTATTATTTGAACTAGGCTTATTTATTTCCCGGTCAATGGCTGCTAAAAAAGAAGCTGCTGATTTTGGCGAAGATGAACCAAATTTAGCTCTTAGTAAAGATGAATTGGAAAAAGAAATAGCTAAGATTGAAGATAAAAGAGAGTAGTATTACCTAAGTTTATAGAAAATATCTGATTTTTAGATTATAGTTATAAACTACCTGTCTCTTCAATGCCATTAAGTTAAGCAGGGCGAACACATAGATTCGCCCCTACAATAGAAATATATTATGTAGGGGGGCAGACCTGCTGCCCTTAACTTAATGACATTGACCCGTCTCCTCCTTATTTAAGGAGAGGATTTGGGGAGGTTGTATTTTTATTGTTCCTAAATTTATTTAGGAATACAATGTTTTAGAAGCTCTGCTTCAAGTTTATACCAAGCAGAGATTAATAACCAGTGAGTTATAAAATTTGGTAACGATATTGAACTAAATTTAGAATTGTTTTGCATAACATAAATTGATAGTATAATATTATCTTTGCAACTAAATTCTACAGTATTCAAACTAGAGATTATTATAATGAAAATTTACCTTACCAATATACTTACCATCTTTTTATTACTAACTTTTCCTATGCAATCTATGGGATGGTGGTGGGATAATGATACAAAAGCTGAAACTCCTGTTAGTACCAATTCCGAAAGTTTATGGGATTCTATGTTAGAGCATGCAAAAGAACTGACCAACAAGACAATAGAAGAAACAGATAGATTATCTTCTAAAATAATTGAACGAACTAAGGAACTTACTAATGATACTAAAGATTTAGTATCAGAAAAATTTGGCAATAGTGCAGAACAACTTAAGTATTATCAAGGAGTGATGAAAGAAGCTGGATTTAAATATTCAGGGTTAACAGTTAATATTGGCTTATTACCAGGTCCAGATTTTTACTTTGTCCGTGAAGCACAACTAACCAAAGAACAACAGGATGCTCTACTAGAAAAATATAAAGATGAAACAATTTCCAGTTTCTTGCTAAAAACTATATTTAATACTCCTGATACTCTATTTCTCCCTGAGCATATAGTGGAAGAAGTAACCGTAACATTTATTGCAATTCCTCCTAAAATGTCAATCACTTTGATTCCTATTGAAGATTCTGGGATTGAAAGAACAAAAGACCATTTACTTTATTTTAGAAATAAATAGTATATTTGATAACGTATAGAGTTTCCCAATTGTATAAAGTACATAAACCACCCCTTTCGTCCCCTCATTATTTAAGGATAGGATTAGGGGAGGTTGTACTTCACTAAATTTGGAAATGCTATAATCTGTTTACGGATAACATCAGTTACAATATCAATTTATACTTGAGAACAACTTATGAAACATATATTTATCGTATTATTAATGCTGTCTGTACCAATGATTGGATTAGCAGATGATATTTCAACTCAATCATCTAGTCCAGCTACCCAAAATGTTCAACCAGATATAATTCACCTTAAAATAAAGCATCGCATTAATGATGGTAATTTTTTACAGGCAGAAACTTCATCGCTAACAATTAAAAGATTCCAAAGTAAACCATCATTATTATTGAAGCTGGTTCGTGATAGTTTATCTAAGCATTTACAAGTTCTGCCAGTCAAAATAAATACTGAATTAGATTTGTTGCTAGACAAAACAAAACTCTCAACAATTTCCATTGCAACTAATATTGATCAAGATGGAAAAGGTATTAGTGATGTAATATTACCAGCTTATAAATTTTCTAATAACGAGACTGCATTTGCTTGGAATGGTTTAAAATCTCATTTAACTTTTACTGATAATTTTACCAATCTGATAGCAGATACTAAATTTGCAAAACTTAATATTACTAAAAAAGATAAGCTATTTATAACTTTGGATGGTATAGATATTTATAGTGTATTTGATGCTGATCTGCAACCAAGTAAATTACAGGTAAACATTCCTTCCTTACAAGTACAAGAGAATGATAACACTGTAAATTTACAGAATTTAATCGCTAAAATTGATATTAAAAAAATCGCTACTGGTTTAGAAATAGGTAATTTAACTTTACAACTTAAACATATTGATTTTACTGAAAATAACATTACAACTAATTTAAATAATTTACATTTAGTTACTGATACTCAAGAACAAAATGATGTAATTAACTTTAATTTACAAGCTAATACCGATCAGATAGAACTATCTGAAGCTATGGGTTCAGGCTTGGGCAATATAATGCAAACAGGAAATATTAGCTTACACAATTTAGATACTTCTTCTTTATTGATATTGCAGAAAAAATTCCATAGATTACATGATAATCCAATGGCAGCATTCATTATGTTTAGTGCGTTAATGGAAGTTGCTCCTAATTTTTTAGCTAAATCTCCAGAAATAAAGTTAAATCAATTACTAATAAAAACTGCAAAAGGTAATTTACAAGGAGATTTTAGAATTGGTTTAGATGGAAGCAAAGCTAAAAGATTGCTTCTACCGGTTTTATTCAACGCTTTAACTGCTGAAGCTAATTTAACTATCAATAAAAAACTATTGGAACAAGCTATGATAAATCATTTCCAGCAAACTCTGGATAATAAAAAATCAGCTGAAGATGCCAAAGTTGCCGCAGAAAAACAGATTAAAACTTATTTAGCAAGTAAAATATTAGTTGAAATTGCTGATAATTATAAATTAATTGCCAGCTTTAATAATGGTAAATTATTGGTTAATGGGCAGGAAATGTCATTATCCGATTTAACTAATTAATAAAAATTACTTCTCATTTTAGTTAAGAAAGGAAAATTTATGGCATTTGAAATAATTAGTACTCCTGATGCTCCACAAGCAATAGGCACTTATTCACAAGCTGTTAAAGCAGGCAATACTGTTTATTTATCTGGACAAATACCTTTGGTTCCAGATACTATGGAACTTAATGATGGTAATATGAAATCTCAAATTCATCAAGTATTTAGTAATTTACAAGCTGTTGCTCAAGCTGCTGGTGGCGATTTGGCTAATATTGCTAAATTGAATATATTTCTTACTGATTTGAGTAATTTTGCATTAGTTAATGAAATCATGGCAGAATATTTTCAGCAACCTTATCCAGCTCGAGCTGTAGTTGGAGTATCTAGTTTACCAAAAGGTGTAACTATAGAAATGGATGCAGTTTTAGTATTAGACATCTTTCCTAAATAAGGATATATGATGTAGGATCAATGCCATTAAGTTAAGGGCAGCAGGTCTGCCCCTACATAATATATTATGGTAGGGGCGAACCTATGTGTTCGCCCTGTTTAATGGTATTGATATGTAGGATGTAATTAAGTATGAATTGCATTAAGATGTAATTCGTAAACTCATTACATCCTACATTTGGTAAGTTTGTGTCTTGTAGAAAAATCTTGATTTGTAGTGAGAAATTTAGGAATGGTAACAATAGATAGCTTGCATGGAGTCAATACCAAAGTAACCGAACAGTTAAATAAACTTAACATATATACCATTGATGATATGTTATTCTATTTACCATTACGGTACGAAGACCGAACTAAGATTAAGCAGTTAGCTGAGTTGCAAGTTGGGGATAGTACCATGGTTGAAGGAACTATCCAGACAGCAGAAGTAAAATATGGGAAAAAACGTTCTTTAATCTGCATGTTAGAAGATGATACTGGTACTATAATATTACGTTTTTTTCATTTCTATCCAGCTCTACGTGAAGCATTGAAACCAGGAACTAAGTTAAGATGTTTTGGTGAAGTTCGGCAAGGTTATCATTGTTTAGAATTAGTTCATCCTCAATACGAACCATTGGATTATTCTAATTCAGCTCCCGATTTAGCAGAACATTTAACTCCCATATACCGCACTAATAGTAAGTTAAGTCAAACAGTATTTCATTCTCTGATTGATCAAATATTTGCGAAACATGAAATAGTTGATTATATTCCTGAAATTTTACGTTCTAAGCTTAACTTAATGCCTCTACGAGAAGCTGTCCAAATTTTACATCATCCCACATCTGAAATCGCTGCCACCTTAACTGATGAAAAACATCCAGCCAGACTCCGATTGGCATTTGAAGAATTGTTAGCTCATCATCTAAGTATATATAGTTTACGAGCTAATTCAAATAAACATAATGCTGCCAAACTGGATAACGCTGGAACATTAGTACAAGCCTTATTAGCTCAATTATCATTTAAACTAACTGCTGCCCAAAAATTAGTAATAACAGAGATAAGCAATGATTTACGTTCTGCTAATCCAATGCAACGTTTATTACAAGGAGATGTTGGTTCTGGTAAAACCATAGTTGCCGCTATCAGTGCTTTACAAGCTATTGAATCCGGTTATCAAGTAGCGATTATGGCTCCAACTGAATTGTTATCTGAACAACATACTCGTACTTTTACTCAGTGGCTAGAACCATTAAAAATTAAAGTTACTTGGTTAACTAGTAGTTTGACTAAGAAGAAACGAGAACAAACATTAGCAACCATATTATCCGGTGAAGTAGCTTTAATCATCGGTACTCATGCTTTGTTTCAGAAAGATGTCGAATTTCATAAATTAGGATTGATAATAGTTGACGAACAACATAGGTTTGGGGTACATCAACGACTAGCTTTACGCAATAAAGGTAATCAAAATGGAGTTTATCCACATCAATTGATCATGACCGCAACTCCAATTCCTCGTACTTTAGCTATGACCGCTTATGCTGATTTGGACACTTCTATCATTGATGAATTACCCCCAGGTCGTACCCCAGTTATTACTGTTGTAATGCCTAATACTCGGCGAGATGAGGTGATTGCACGTATTAAAAATATTTGTACTAATGAAGCAAGACAAGCTTATTGGGTTTGCCCATTAATTGAAGAATCGGAAATTTTACAATTACAAGCAGCTGAAGAAACTGCTATTAAATTGCAAGAATCTTTACCAGAATTAAATATTGGTTTAGTACATGGCCGCATGAAAACTAAAGAAAAAGAACAAGTTATGGATGCTTTTATAGCTAAAGAACTCCATTTATTAGTAGCAACTACAGTGATTGAAGTTGGAGTTGACGTACCTAATTCTAGTTTAATGATCATTGAAAATGCTGAACGTTTAGGTTTAGCCCAATTACACCAATTAAGAGGACGAGTTGGGCGTGGAGCTATCCAAAGTTATTGCGTATTATTATATCAATTGCCATTGTCTGAAGTTTCTAAATCACGCTTAGGTATTATTCGAGATAATCATGATGGGTTTGTAATTGCTCAACATGATTTAGATATACGAGGCCCAGGCGAAGTGTTAGGTACTAGGCAAAAAGGAGTTATGAATTTGCGAGTAGCTGACGTGCGTCGAGACAAAGACTTATTAAATGATGTAGTTGAAATTGGTAAAATCATTTTTGATAATTATCCTGAACAATGTCAAGCTTTGATACAAAGATGGGTAAAAGAAGGATTGAACTATGGAGAAGTGTAAAATTCATATTTTAGGGCTTACGCATTGACAAGTTCCAAAAATATATTATCTCTAATAAATTCAGACATTAAGAATAAATTATAGCGATATTTTTTTGTGAATTCTACACTACAATGATGTTTTCCTGACTAACGGCTATTGCTATTTATATATTCACTCAATATAATAAGATATATGCATGAACCTATCCCACTATTAACTCTTAAAATA
The DNA here is from genome assembly GCA_045046925.1 of Candidatus Marithrix sp. Lineage (GTDB taxonomy): Bacteria > Pseudomonadota > Gammaproteobacteria > Beggiatoales > Beggiatoaceae > DRQV01. The sequence goes on from JASFYV010000246.1 coordinate 7,583, forward strand.
GAAAAATTGATTATAAATCAGAATCATAAAGAAAATATTAGTTATTTTATAAGTAATTATAAATCAA
>JASFYV010000247.1:0-4468 GCA_045046925.1 Candidatus Marithrix sp.
TGAGAAAAGTCACAATAAACTTGACGGAACCTCAGTGATCAATTAAAACTATTGCCGAGCCGCAAAATGGCACTGAAGCGTGATCAGCATGGATGAGAATGAGTGATCATCCTCATGAGAATACGCATCTTTTCTTAATTCTCGTCGGTTCAAAGGATCTACACCCATTAGAATTTGATAAGGCAGTTCTATATATGGAACAATCTCATCTAAAATGGGAGTTAGCTGCAAAGGATATTGAATCTATTAGGTATATAGAAAAACTTAAAATACGATCATCTAAGGTTAATCTTGAGAAAGTAAAGCGTTATGAAGTTAATGCTTTATATAAAGTAAATGCCCTAAACATTAAAGCTGACATGTCTGGTCTTATACAGGAAATATCAGAGAATATAAAGTTAGGTCGATGGATTAATTCTGGAACAGCGATTGGTGTGATTGGAAATGTAGATAAAATGATTGCTGAAATGTCTATGCCCGCAACTTTTGCATCTAATGTATCTATTGGTGATGAGGTATCCTTGAATATTAAAGGTCAGGTTGTTAAAGGTGAAATAGATCGTATTGAACAAACAGTAAAAAATAATCAAATCCGATTTGATGTGAAGTTGTTTGGTGCTTTGCCAAAAATTGCTAGAACTAACCTTGAAGTAAAGGGGCATTTATCTATTAATTATGGTAATGATATTTTATTGGTTGATGGCCTTTCTGGTTTTACTCGTGGCGTTAGAAAATTATTATATAGATCTAAAAATAGTGGTATAGATAAGTATTATAACAAGGAAGTTAGGATAGGTATGGTTAGTGGTAGATTGATAGAGTTGCTGAGTGGTGCTGAAGAAGGCGATTATATTGGAGTCATAAGTGAATAATAGTAATTTAATTGTAAATTTGAAAAATGTAAACAAGTACTTTAGTACTAAGTCTTCAACATCACATGTAATTAAGAACGTATGTTACAGCATTCAAAAAGGAGAATTTATAGCCATTACAGGTGAATCAGGTTCAGGTAAGTCAACTTTATTATCCATTATTGGTCTTCTAGAATTTTATGATTCAGGTGAATATGAGCTTTGCGGTCAAGAAATATCAACGCTGGATGAATGGCAATTAAACAAGTTACGCAACAATAATATAGGCTGGATTTTTCAAAATTTCAACTTGATCTCAGATATGACTGTCGCTGAAAATATTTTATTGCCTTTGCGCTATTCGGATGATAAAAATACCCAAGAAAATATGAAAACTCATCTTGACAATATCCTTATAAATGTTGGTTTAGAAGGTAGACAACATTCTTATCCTAATGAGCTTTCTGGTGGGCAACAGCAACGAGTTGCAATTGCTAGAGCATTAATTACGAATCCTGATCTAATATTGGCTGACGAACCTACGGGTAACTTAGACAGCAAAACTGCTGATATGATATTTGAATTGCTAGTGAAATTAAATGTAGCGGGTAAAACTATTGTTATGGTAACTCACTCCCCACGATTAGCAAAATTAGCAGGACATCGGCTAATAATGAAAGATGGCAAAATAGAAAATGAATAATTTTATTTTTGATTTACGATATAGTTTAAGAAAATGGAAACAAAGTAAAATACTATTTATTCTTACAGTAATTTCATTAGCACTATTGATACTATTTTTATCAATATCAACTTCATTAGTATATCAACTTTCGAATAATCAACCTTTGTGGGTTGGTAAACATGGAAATTTTGTAACTTTAGGACGAGCTTCTGATGATGGGCAATTGATGTATACATCATTAAACAATATTGAAGAGTTTTCAGCATTACCAAATGTTAAAAGTGCAACGAGCCTAATATTAGAAGCCACTGAATTGGCATTTGATAATAATGCATTACAATTACAGCATCCAAATAAAAAAATACAAGCCGCATTTGTTCCCGGAAATTTTAATAAAATTCTTCGGTTTGATAATGGTATACACCCCTTTCGTGTAAATGAAGGGGTAATAAGCAATAACCTTTGGGTTAAACTAGGTAAGCCAGTGAATCTAATAGGGTCTATTATGTATATAACTACTAGTAGAATACCTATTACTATTACTGGTATTACCTCGGGAAATGTTGATTTTATAGGATTAGAACAGCCAGATATATGGGTTAGGCAAGAGCTGTATAAGTACACTATAGAAATAGATATGAGTCATATGGGGTTAACAGAAGAAGAAGAAACTACATTTATGAATAATGTAAAAAATAATGTGATGTTCGATGCCCCTATTGCATACGGTATACTATCGGTAAATGAAAATGTTAATGCAAATCTATTATTCAACACTTATGCGGATAGATTTGGACTTCAAACTAATGATAATCAAAATTTTAATAGCACTGGAAATGGTCTTTTACCTGCTCTTTTTGATGGTATAGATTTTAACCCAGCACTAACTAAAAGCGTGAAAAAACAATGGTGGTTGTATTTTTCATTTGTAACAATTTTTGCATTGGTTTGCTTTATTAACTTGTTTTCTCATGCGTTCAACCAATATATTTACAGATCTAATGAATGGAGTATACGTCGAGTAATCGGAGGTAATAAGCAGAAAATTTTATATCAGTTATTTATTGAATCTTTACCTTTAATTTGTTCTGTTATAATAATAGCTATATTCTTACATTTTGTATTTTACCATTTTCTAGTTATTGAATATTGGAAAGAATTTCTTGGTAAGTATTCTTTTAGTTCAGATATATGGACATTGTGTATTGTATATTCAATTGTTGTTTTTTCTATTATATCCTGTTATTTATTTCCTGCTTTATTACTCAAAAAAAATATTACCTTTAATAATATTGGTGTTGAAGTGGGAACTAAAACGACTAAAAAAGTAATTAAAATAAGTTTTTTTACTCAATTATCAGCAGCATTATTTTTTCTTGCAGGTATAATATCGGCTGTTTTTTTTATTAATAGTAAGGTTCAATCAGTAAATATAGATCCTAGTATTATAGAGTTTAAGTATAAAGGTTCTACTCCCATAAATATAACGTCTTCTCAGCTAAAATCTCTAAATGTACTTGAAGAAAGTGGTGTCGCATACTCATTATATTCTATTGCTGCTCCTAGCGCTATTCGTTGGGAAATATCAACATATGACGAAAGTTCTAGAATATCTATGTCAATGCCTTTGCTCCCTGTTAGTTATAATTTTTTTAAAACTTTAGGTGTTAATATCCATAACAAATACGATTTAAATGAAAATAGTGTTGTCATAAATAAATCAGCAGCAAAATTATTATTTGGACGAATTGATAATATTATTGGAAATAATATTTCTATTAAAAATTATAGTAAAGAAATATTTAAAATTGCCGCAATAATTGATGATATACCTCATTATGGGGTTAATGATATTAAGAGCCCTGTTATTTATTCGTTTTTGTCCAAATTGAAAGATCGAGATGCTCTTTATATTTTTGGTTATGACAGCGAAATAGGATTAATAAAGCAAACGCTTGAAAATGTGCTTGGTTATGGGAAATTACTCAACCATGGAAGTATAGCCAAAAATATTATTAATCTAGATGTAAGGATGAGGATATTTTACATTGTTTTTGTTTTTTTTGGAGGCATAATAGTTATAAGTTTATTTGTGACCTTTGCTTATCAATTTAGTCATTCTTTGTTTAATGAAGCCAAGAATATAGCTATATTTAAAACGTTAGGAGTTAGCAATCTGAATATTGCTAATATCTATATTAGAAAAAATTCTTTCATGATTTTATTATCAATTATTGTCTCTTTAGGTTTATTAGCTTTACTAAATGTTTTAAGTTTAGGTTTATCAGGAGTTAAAACCTATAATTCGTATATTTTTGTTATAACAATATTTATACTTTTTAGTTGTACAATATTAATAGCGCTACCAACATTAATACGAATTGTAAATACTTCTATTTTCAAGTGGTTGAGAGCTTAATTATATTTTTTAGTAATAATTATGAAAAATCAATTAACTATTAACCCATTAGAATTTAAAGTGCTGAAATTATTATGGAATTCAGCTGAACTGAGTTCGTCTGATATTGTAGAGTTATTAGATAATATGTATGGACTTCAGAGGAAAACTACTAAAACTTTGCTAAGTAGATTAATCAAAAAGGGGCTATTAATTTTTACATTAAACGGTAGGGAGTATATATATACAGCAAATATTGACAAAGAATCTGGTGTTCAGGTAGTTTTTAATAAATTTATGCGAGATTATTTTGATAATGATTTATCCATCATTCATAACTTAACATGCCTATGCACTTGTCTCAGGACGATTTTACAGGCGTATGAAATATTGCCAAGTTTAACAATCGGTTAGGGATCTGTTTTTCGATAAATCGACGGTTGAACCGATAACAGAACTCATTTAGGTATTCTTGTAGGTATTTTCCCGATACCCCATGAAATGTACCCAACAAAAATGTTTTTAAATTACCAA
>JASFYV010000248.1:0-29907 GCA_045046925.1 Candidatus Marithrix sp.
TTAGAGAAAAACGAAAAGCACCACGTACGTTCTTCTAGGCATCTTCTTAACTTTCAGAAAAGATTACGAAAATTTACCTTTTAATCCTTAACTTAATGGCATTGCTCCTAAGTTAGGGGAGGTTAGTAATCTGTCTGCGTAATATGAGTTATCTAAAATAACACAGGAAACTATATATGTTACAAAATATCATGGCTGTAGTTGCAACCTTACATATTCTATCTGTTATAGTATGGATTGGAGGGATGTTTTTCGCACATATGGCATTACGTCCAGTTGTGGCTAATTTATTAGAACCACCTATACGATTACAAGTAATGGCACAAGTTTTAGAACGCTTTTTTTTATGGGTATGGATTGCAGTAATATTATTGTGGGCGACAGGCCTATGGATTATTTTTGGTTTTTTCGATGGAATGGCCAGTATAAGAATATCAGTTCATATCATGTTTAGTTTAGCAGCTATCATGACAGCATTATATATCTATATATATTTTGTACCATTTCCTAATTTAAAACTAGCAATTTCCACAGAAGATTTTAAACAAGCCGGCCAACATTTAGCTAAAATTCGTTCTATTATTGGTTTTAATTTACTATTAGGAATAATTACGGTTATAATAGCAACTGGAGGACGTTATTTTTAGTTATTTTACCAATAAGGAAACAGCATGTCCGAACTATCTATAATCAAAATAATAATAATAAGCTTACAATATTTAAATCTTTATTATATTGCGGATGTTTTCTTAGTCATTAGTTTGGTTTTATTTTGGATTGCAGTTTATAAAAATATCAAAATTATTTCATCTTTATTAACTAGTTTTGGTATTTTTATTACTATTCTTATAATATTTATTAGCATTAGTAAATTTAATACTAGTACTATAGAAAATAATCTGCCAGATTTATTAAATGGTTTTAGTATAGCACTGATATTTGGTTTTTTTAACTTGTCATTAGTATGGATTTTGAAATTAATTAATACTCGTAGAACTGTAAAATCTAAAAGCACTGAAATAACTCCAACTGCTATATACCTTACTTTACGGGAGCTAAGTACTTATAATAATATTACTCAAAAACCATTACTCAACAATATCTTTGAGCAACTTAGATTAATCCAAGAAAATACCCAAAGAATAATAGAAATACATGGAATTAGTGTATCTCAAGAATTGGATTTATTAAAAACAATTAAAAATGATATTATTGATGAAGGCTTATTAATAAAACAAGTTAAAGCTGAAATAACTAATGGATTTAATAAATTAGATAAAAAAAATGATATAGATAAAATCCAACAAGGTTTGCAAAATATTGTTAATAAAATTGACTTGGTTTCAAATACTGAATTAGCAAAATCTTTACAAGAAATAAAACCTTATTTAGAAAATTTGCAGCAACTCCATATTCAAGCTAATGATTCATTTCCTAAAATTGAACAAAATTTAACTGAATTAACCCAAGGAATCCAACAAGTTTTACAAAATAATCTTGAACTATTAAAGGTTTCTATGGAAACTCAGCTTGACATGGCTGAAGTCTCAATAGAGAACGTACAAGAGAATAAGTTAGCTACTGAAGAATCTAAGTCTATATATGACAAAGCTTTCAATAATATGGATGCTGGTGATTATCAAAATGCTATAATTTATTTTGATCAAGTAATTGAGTTAAATTCACAGGAATTTTCTTTATTTTATAATCAAGCTTGTTGTTATGCGTTGCTAGACCAAACTGAACTTGCTCTTAAGGCGTTACAGAATGCAATATTATTGGATAAACAATGTGTTGAGATGGCGAGTACCGACCTAGATTTTGATAAAATACGTTATGATCCTAGGTTTCAGGTTCTACTTAGTTGAGAGTTAATAGGAAGTTAATCGAAATTAACGTCCCCAAGGGGAGTCGAACCCCTGTTGCCGCCGTGAAAGGGCGATGTCCTAGGCCTCTAGACGATGGGGACAAAATTATGGTGGAGCTAGGCGGGATCGAACCGCCGACCTCTTGCATGCCATGCAAGCGCTCTCCCAGCTGAGCTATAGCCCCATTTGATTGGGTTCATCTATAGAACTCTCCCATTATATTCTGTAGTTTTATATTTGTCAATAGTTTTAAAATATTTTTTTTGATTTATCCATTAATAACATTGCATTATCCCTATTTTTTGTAATCAGTTCTTATGCTTTCAACTGAAAGTTACACAATGAAAATTATATTACTACTGATATTAGTCATATTGCCATTATCCTCAGCTATGGCACATCATATATTAGGTCGTCCGACTTACAGTTTAAATGAAGATTCTAATACTCTATCCAGCATGCAAGTGGAAACTCATATTGGTAGTTATTTTATTAATTATATAGTTTTCCCAGCTTTTCCACGTCCTAATGAACCTGGAAAAATCAATTTATATGCTACTAATATCAGCACAAACCAACTTTTTGCCGGCCAAATAATCTTTAAAGTTCGTAATAATAGTTGGTTTAATAGCAATGAAAAACAGCTAGGAATTCAAACATCAGATGACAATATTTTTCGCCAAAATTTTATTTTTAGCAGGAGTGGAAATTATATTATAACAGCTATTTTTGAAGCTAATAATGAACCTTATATTATTGATTTTCCGCTACAAATCGGTAGACCTCCACCTATTGGATCAATTGGAATTACTGTGGCTGTCATTGTGCTAATTCTGCTTGGAGTTAGTATTATTCAACGTAAAAATATTCATAATGCATGTATAGATTCATGATAATACATCCAGGATTACCAGTAATTTGGGGCATGTTAGTTGGTATAATATTACTATTAATCAGCATCTGGGCTATATGGAAACCAATATCTACTTACACAACTACCAGTCATTATAGTCTTAGCAAATTACCGATAATAGGTCAATTAATTCGCCAGATAACTATCACGCCTTGGTTATTATTTTTTGTTAAAGTAATTGTAGTAGCATTGTTTTTATTGATAATTGCCGCCGGTTTATTTGGTACTCCAATTGCGGATCGAAATATAGCTACAATGCTGACTTGGAATATTTGGTGGAGTGGTTTAATAATAGCAGTATTTTTTCTTGGTTCAGCTTGGTGTGCAGTCTGTCCTTGGGATACTTTAGCTAATTGGTTAGTACACCGTCGTTTGTGGAAACGTTCTGCTTCATACACTAGTTTAAATTTACCAGTTCCTAAACCATTCCGCAATGTATTACCGGCTTTATTATTATTTATCATTTTAACTTGGTTAGAATTAGGAGTAACAATAAGTCCGTATACAACTGCATTATTAGCTTTATTGATGATAATACTAGCTACTATTTCACTAGCTATATTTGAACGGAAAGCTTTCTGTCGTTATTTCTGTCCAGTAGGTAGAACTATAGGTTTTTATGCTCAACTTGCACCAATAGAATTACGACCTATAAATAACAATATTTGTATTAAATGCAATAGCTTAGAATGTTATTATGGTAGTACAACAGTGGATGGCTGTCCTACTAATTTAGTTATGGGCAGATTAACTCAAAATACTTACTGCACTAATTGTGGCAATTGTTCTCGTTCTTGTCCCGTACAAAATGTAGCTTGGCAATTACGACCACCTAGTACTGAGGCTATCCAAACTGCTAGACCGCATTGGGATGAAGCTTGGTTTATGTTAGGATTAATGGCATTGACAGCTTTTCATGGTTTAACTATGATGGCTTTCTGGGAAACTTGGATGGGAGAATTAACTATTGGAGGTTCTGGACTTTGGAGTTTCTCTATTGTTTTAATCGTTAGTTTATTACTACCATTGCCTCCATATATATCAGCTTTAGGGTTAACTAAACGCTTTACAAACAGTGAACTATCAATTAAACAATTATTCCCTCAATTTGCTTTTATCGCTATTCCATTAGCCTTTGCTTATCACTTAGCTCATAATCTAAATCATTTAATACGAGAAAGTGTAGGGGCAAGCTCAGTCTTTGCCAATCCATTTGGAACTGGTACATTGCCATTAAGTTTAATAGAAAAACAGGCTAAATATACCGAAATATTATTGCCAGTTGAGCTATTGTTTTTCTTGCAAGCTAGTTTGTTAATATTTGGATTTTTAATCGCTGTTTACGTTATCAGGCAAAGAGGACGTGCTTTATTAACTGGCAATCCTTGGCAATTATCTCCAATGGTTTTATTTGCTATCTTAATAACTGGTTATCACTTATGGTTATTGATGGAACCTATGGTTATCCGAGTATCAGGAGTTTGCTTACCAGTTAGCATATAAATTTTAGAATCCCAACTTCTTAATAGTATTAATAATTTTTTTATGAGTAACTACTTCATAATATTTAATACTTGTCAAAGGATAATCTTCATGATCTTCTTGCCAAATTTTAGTGTATCCTTCACGGATTACAATTTCATGGGAATTACCTTTCATATCAGGATAATAACCAGCATAAAATGAAGTTTTATAATCATCATTTGGTAACCGAATTTTAATATGACGTAAAGCCATTTCATTATGTAATTTTTGAAAAGCTTCTGGGGCTAATTCCACGCCATTAAGATTATATCGAAAAGTTGTCATGCCTTTTTCATCTTTAAACGCATCATCTGGTGCTTGTTGAAATACCATAACATTAGTTAATAAATCAGATTTATCAGCATATTTTTTTCGCAATTTCCATGAACAAGATGATAATCGGTCTGCATTACCTATGGCTGGTGAGATCATAATTCGTTGTTTGCCATCATACAAAAATTTAGGTGATTCTGGCAAATAGCAAATACCAATCCCTAATTCTAGTTCTGGCAAGTCATATTTCCTACTTACTTCATTTTGTTTATTAACCACTTGTAACATATGGCTAGCTAAACCACAGGCTCTGGCCACTGCTGACCATTGGTCTGGTATTTTATGATATTCAAATAAACTAAGAATAACTGCATCGCCTTCAATAAATACTTTTTCAGCTCCAAATATCTCGATTAATTGATTGATTGGATTAAAGAAATTTCTACTAAAATGGGTTGCTGGATTTAACCCACGCCGAAATAATTCGTCTGTCATGGTAGTAGAACCACGTAAATCAGCTTTCAAAATAACATGGCAGCGAATAGATTCAGTACTGTTTTTATGTTCTCCAGGTTCAAAGTATTCATGTAACATATTGTTGCTGCGGGATAATTGCACATCAGATTCATCGATTAATAAATTCATTTGTCCCATAACTTCGTGAATAAGATTACAATATTTTATGTCTCTCCTATAAGTAATAAAATCAGTGATAAAACGTCTTAATACTTGATTGTCTGGTTTGCGAGCCAACTGTCGTAAATGTTTTTTAGTCTGTTTTAATTTATTGATAGATATAGATTTATTATCAGAATAACGCAACGGTCTAATTCTTAATTGATTTTGTAATTTTTTTGCAATAATTTCATCATCTATTTCTCCACATAATGCCAAATAAATCAATTCTGGTTTAATTAATTTAAAATAAAATTCATACATTTGAGGTGTTTCATAGGCAGCTAAAATATGTAGCATTACTTTGGCTTGTTGTAATCCTTGTTTTAACAATTTAACCGTTTGCTGTTGTGAATTTAATTTAGCCGTAAGAACAGCATGTTGAGTTTCATCTTCTAGTTCCAAAGCTAGTTGAGTATTTTCTATAGCAAATAATTCTTCCATGTTTGCTGGAACATCTTGCCAAGAAAAACATATTTCTGCTGTTTCATTGATAAATTTATTATTTTTTTGAGAATTAATTTGATGTTTAGTGATAATATGTTCTAATAATTCTTCAATTAAGCTATCAAGTTTTTTAAAATTATAATTATTATCAGATATTTGAGGCATTAATATATAATTACCCATCATCATTTCATCATCATGAATATTTGGACTTTGCAATAAGGGATTAGCTAAAATTTCTTTGGGTATTGTCCAAGCTAACCCTAGTAAAGATTCCCGCAATTTTCCGGTTGGACTCATTTCTACCCAAAGTAATTGAGCAAAAAGTTCACTATTTACTTGATGTAATAGATTATTTTTATTACGATTAATCCAAGTTATACGTTCTGATAACTCTAATCTATTGTCAGTATTTTTCGAGACTCTAGCTCTCAAATTTTGCATTAATTCTAATAAACTAGATTGTACTGTTGTCAAGATAAATTTAATCGTTGCAATTTGAAATAACTGAATATGGTCTATGCGTTTATTTTCTTTAGAATTATGGATTGCGGTTGTTAATATTTGAGAATAGCTGCTATTAAAATCGTCTAATGTGCTACAAACTTTATTAGATGGCTTGTCATTAAAACGTCTTTTACTACTACTACGTTCTTCAAGTAAATCAAGAATTAAAGTAGCTGTTAATTTAGTAAAATGAGGGCTAATATGTACATCAACATGCACATTATCAATGCCTTTGGGTAAGTTATTAAAATCAATGTCTGGATGACATAGTTGTTGTACTATTAATTTATTAGTTACAGTCGTTGGTTTAGTTTTGAAAATATTTAACATAATTATTATTAGAGATTAAATTTAACTTATAATTAGCCTATAATTTATATCTAATTTTTATAGATATTTCTCGGCCTACCTATAAAATTTTACATCATTTTTCATTCCAATTATAAGATAGTATCTATAATTAAATGATTTGATTTATAATAATTATTATGCTCAGTAATTTTAAAATTAGCGATTATTAAATTTTTTAAATATTATTTTAATAACTGAAGTTATGCAGGGTAAGATAAAGATTAATTAATAGAAAAAACATTAAGATTAGATAGACTTCAAAACATGCAATTCATCAAGAGCAGTTTTATGTAGTTTCTGGGTTATTATCGCAAGAGGTTCTGTCAGAAATTAATAATGTCAATTCAGAAGAGTTCCTTGATGAGACAGGTTATAATGTAATTATGCCAGAGCCGAGAGAGGAAAGCAAGTAATTTTTAATGGCAAAAAATATGGTCGAATTTCAGCTCCCACTCAAAAAGATCAATGCCATTAAGTTAAGGGCAACCATAAAAGATTTATCCTACGTAACATAATAATTTGTAAGCGTAATCCCTTGTGGTTACCCTAATCAATTTCCTTAACTTAATGGCATTGACTCAAAAAAATGGAATACTTGCATTTGATATCCCGTTTACTATTAGCGAAACGAGACTTATGAGGAGCAAAGGTTCAATTAGGTGCTAATATCTATGACACGTCTATACAGGCCATTATTTTCACTAAGGAGATGTATTTATGAAAAATCATTATGAAGTCCTTGGTATAACTCAAGATTCTAGTAATACAGATATTAAAAAAGCAGCTAAGGCAAAAATAGACCAAATTAAAATTATTTTTGCAATCTTAGCAGATTCTGACCAACATAAAAACTATGATACAAAATTGTCCAATATACCAGCGACTGAAAAAAACTATTATGAAATTCTTGCGGTAAATATAGATGCGAATCCTGATAAGATCAAAAATAATGCTAAAATTAGAATCAACGAAATTAAAACTGCTTTTAACATGTTATCCGATTATAAACAAAGAAAGCAATATGATTTAGAATTAGATTCAGCGATAAAACCTAAGTTAATTATAACTAACGACGATATTTCAAGAACTCCTTATTCTCCCCCACAAACACTGAACTTAGAAACCGGTAAATGTTCTACTTGTAATGCTGTTATTTATCAGAAAGCTGAAATCTGTCCTAAATGCGGAATTAGGCATAGAAGACCAGCCAAGAAATTAACTTTATTATTATTGACCTTATTTACTGGTGGATTTGGAGTACATAGGTTTTATTTAGGATATTACTTATGGGGAATAATATATCTATTATTTTTTTGGACATTTATTCCAACTTTATTATCATTAATTGAATACATAATTTTTCTTTTTAGAAGCTCAGACAAAATCGAAGAAAGTTATGAAGCTCATGAATCTCCTGTCGCAATTGCAATGACCTTACCAATTTTATTATTTTTTGGAGGAATTATAGCATCGGTGACAATTCCAGCTTATATGGATTATGCTAATAAAACAAAGGTTGTAGAAGCAATTTTACTATTAGAAAACGCTAAACTTATAGTAGAAAAACATATTCAAAAAACTGGGACATTTCCGTCCACTAACAAGTTAGAAACAATGGGAATTGTTACATCAGGAACTTATGTGTTAGATATAGAAGCCGATGCTCAACAAAATTATTTACAAGCAACCATGAATAATAATGCTAGTGTAGTAACTGGTAAAACCATCCGTCTAACTTATGAAAATCCAGATAATTGGAAATGTGGCCCTGGTTTTCCTAATGGTATAAATTCCGACTATTTACCGTATAATTGTAGGTAGAAATTTTATGTTTGTTACTGGTACTGATACAGAAATTGGCAAAACTTGGTGTACTTTAGCAATAATTCAATATTTTAAGAATCAAAATCTATGTGTTGCTGGTATGAAACCAATTGCTTCAGGATGTCATCCTACTATTAATGGTTTAAGAAATAGTGATGCTGAACAAATTTTGGCTTTAACTGAGTTAGATTTAGCATATAACATAGTTAATCCTTATCCTTTTGAACCTCCAATTGCTCCTCATATTGCAGCTCAACAAATCAATCAAGATATTGAATTAAATGTAATAATTAGTAATTATGAACAATTAAAAATTCAATCAGATATAGTGATAGTAGAAGGATTTGGAGGTTGGAGAGTGCCAATTAACGCTAATTTAAGTTTGAAAGATATGGTGTTAGCTATGAAAACTCCTGTAGTATTAGTGGTTGGAATACGTTTAGGTTGTATAAATCATGCTTTATTAACAGCTGAAGCCATTGTACAGGATGGATGCCATTTAATTGGTTGGATAGCAAATCAAATGGATGCAAATTTCGTCGGACAACAAGCGATTGATACTATTTCTGAATATTTATCAGCTCCATTATTAGCTCAAATGCCATATTTAAATAATTTAGATATACCAACTTTAGCAAATAAAATAATAAAATTTGGTAAAATCTAATATTTTGGTAATTCTAAATAACAATAATTTAGGGAAAAATTGGCTATAATTGACTGACTCGAAGCTTAGTGGAGTCCAAACCTTCAGATTTGGATTATTCTGATTAAATATCAAACACTTCCAAATCTAAAGGTTTGGACTCCAAGGCTTAACTTAATGGCAGTGTTCCTAAGTTAGGGGAGTTAGTAATCTGTCTGCGTAACTTCAGTTATAATTAAACTCAAGTCAAACTCATAAGGATATATAATGAAAATAACTAATTTTATAATTTGTTCAATAATATTACTTAATATTCCACTAGTGCAAGCGGCTGTATCAATTACAGTCTTCGGCACAGCATTGGATTTTGGAAAATGTTAATTATGAATTACAATATGCCCATAACTCAATTTCAAGTTTTTTCTATCTCTGCCATATTAAAACAAATACTTTTGCTAAGCATATTAATGGTTGGAGGAACAACACAAGCAGCCAATTTAATTAGCAATGGTGATTTTGAGACGAATAGTCTAACTGATTGGAATGTCTCTGGAAATATTGATATAAGCTCTTCTTCTATTTCAGGTGCTTACTCTATAGTTTTTAATGGGGGAAATAATCCAGCAAATGGTGAGCTATCTCAATCTTTTGCTACCACTATAGGTAAAAATTATACTTTAACCTTTAAATATGGCCGCAATGGTTTTGACAGGAATCAACAGTTGACAATGCAATTAGACGGTGTAGGTGGCATCGGTTCATTAATGGATGATATCTTCGATGCACAGACAAATACGATAGCAAATCCAGATACCTATAGTTTTATTTTTACCGCAGACAGTGCCATAACAACACTAAGGTTTAAAGATAACGCTACAAATAATACTGCCTCCTCTGACATCATAATTGATGATATTAGTATTCCATCGAATCCTCCAATTGCAGGATTCGGTACTGCGTTGGATTTTGATGGAACAAATGATTATGTTAATTGTGGAGATATTCTTCCTAATTATTATACCAAAGAAGCATGGGTAAAATTTTCTGGAACTCCAGATAAAAATATTCTTTCTGGAACAGATATTGGGTCTAGTACAGGAAATGCCTTTCTTGTCTCCAGTCAGAAATTATCAGCTGGACATAATGGTACATGGAATTATGTACAAGATTCAGAAGCATTACAAACAGGTATTTGGTATCATGTAGCAGTAACTTATTCAAGCTCCGGAGAAATGAAGCTCTATAAAAATGGGATATTAATTGACACGCAAGCAGGCGTTCCAATTGCTAACAGTAATCGAATAAATATTGGTAACTATATTGCGCATTATATTAATGGAAGAATAGATGAAGCTCGTATTTGGAACGTTGCTCGTACCCAAAGCCAAATCCAAGCCAATATATACAAGACCTTACAAGGTAATGAGTCCGGTTTAGTTGGTTATTGGCAACTTGATGAAGATACTGGCATAACTGCTATAGATAAAACAAGTAACACTAATGATGGTCTGTTGACTAATATGAATACAACAACAGATTGGATCATCTCAGATATACTCACATTTACAACTAATCAAAATACTCCTTTTATATTTAGTAATAACCTTCCAGCTAGTGACACAGATGGTGATACTCTAACTTATTCTATTGTCGATAGTGATGGTGGAGCTGCTGTAATTACTGATGCCAACACTGGTGCTTTTACCTATACTCCAAATACCTCAGGAACTCGTACTTTTACCTATAAAGTTAATGATGGTTTGGATGATTCTAATATTGCTACTGTAACTATCAGTGTAACTAGCTTAGTTGTTGATAATATTAATGATACTGAAGACGGTGATTATGGCTCAGGGCAAAATACCTTACGTGAAGCGATTGCTAATGCTAGTGCAGGCGACACGATAACTTTTAATCCAAGTATTGCTGGACAAACTATAATTCTCAGCAATCAACTTACAATTAATAAAGATTTAACTATTGATGGTACTGGACAGAATATTACGGTTAGTGGGAATAATGCAGTACGAGTATTTGAAACATCAGATGGTAATATTTTCACCTTTGATGGTTTGATAATTGCTAATGCTAAAAGTAATCAAGGGGGCGGTATTTGGGCTAAAGGAAATGTTATCGTTAAAAATTGTACTTTTATTAGTAATATAGTGACTGGTAATGGAGGAGCTATTCGCCTCAACAATAATGCTAGTCGTACTTTATTCATTGAAAATAGCACCTTTATTAACAATTCTGCTAATCGAGGAGGTGCCATTGATAATGATTGGGCAGGTGGAACTACTATTCGTAATAGTACTTTTTTTAATAATACTACAACTTCATCAGGTGGTACAATTCGTAGTAATACTAGTAATTTAATAATTGAAAATAGTACTTTTTCAGATGGCAATAATAATACCATTAATAGTTTTGGTTCGAAGACATTTACCCTTAAAAATAGTATTTTAGCAAACAATACTGATGGTACTGTTGACTGTAAAAATACTGCAACTTTAAGTATCAGTACCAATAATCTGATTGAATCTAATAATGGTTGTGGTACACCAATATTAACTGCTGATCCTATGTTAAGTTCACTGACTGATAACGGTGGTGATACCCAAACAATGGCTTTATTACCAGGTAGCCCAGCGATAAATGCCGGTGATAATACTACTTGCGAAGCTACCGATCAACGTAGAGAAACTCGTCCTAAACATACCACCTGCGATATTGGAGCATATGAATATGAACTACTAGCTCCCACAAGTTTAACCGCTAATGCCATTTCTCAAACTCAAATTAATCTAGCTTGGGTTGATAATAGTTCAGATGAAACTGGTTTTAAAATAGAACGGGATAGTAGCTTAATTACAACCACTGTTGCTGATGTTCTTAATTATAGTGATAGTAGTTTATCATGTGGTACTACTTACAATTATTCTGTCACAGCAACCAATGCAAGTGTTGATTCTACCGCTATTTTAGCAAACACAACAACTCAAGTTTGTCTTCCTAATGATCCAACTGATTTAATTAACAATTACGCTTCTGAGACCCAAATCAATCTTTCCTGGACTGATAATAGTGATAATGAGACTGGTTTTATAATTGAACGCAATGGTAAATTAATTACTACTACTGATACCAATATTACCAGCTATAGTGATAGCAATCTGTCTTGTGGTAATACTTATAGCTATTCCATAAGAGCAACTAATATAAGTGGTGATTCCAGTGATATTTCGATAACCACTACAACCAAAGAATGCCCAGAACCAACCGTAACCCACAATCTAATAGTAACTAAAATTGGTAACGGAACTATAACTACAGACTATGGAATTAACTGTGGTATTGATTGTGAACAAGATTATGCCGATCAATCAGAAATTTCCCTAATTGCTACTCCAGATATAGGCTGGATATTTGATAATTGGACAGGTGATTGTGATAACAATGGTATCGTTCAGATTAATAAAGATAAAACTTGTACTGCCACTTTTTTACAACAGCACACTCTAAATATTACTGTTGAAGGTTTAGGTACTGTAAATAACTGTGGTGCAGGTTGTATCCAAACATACTTAAATGGTGAAATAATCAACTTAACCACTACTTCAGAATTAGCAACTATATGGACTGGCGATTGTGATGAAAATGGAATTGTTATTATGGATAGCAATAAAACTTGTATAGCTACCTTTATCGATGGTTATCCTGTAACTATTAATTTAATTGGCAAAGGCACAATCAAAACCGTAACTAAGGAATGTAAAGAAAACTGTCAAGAAATAATAGCAGCTAATACTACAACTAGTTTAATTGCCGAACCAGAAATAGAATGGATATTAGAAAGCTTTTCTGGTGATTGCGATACTAATGGTACAGTGGAGATGAATAGTGAAAAGAGCTGTACTGCCAATTTTATTAAAGACCCCAACATTCCCAACAATGGTGATGGCAATGGTGATGGTATTCACGATGCTGATCAACCTAACGTGGTTTCCATACCAGACCAAAATTCTGGTAATTATTTAACTTTAGATATAGGCGGCAATGTTACAGTTAGAGAAATTTACACTGATTTAGCTGAAAATCAAGACTATTTTGAAGAAAAGTATATCTTTCCCCAAGGTTTAGTTTACTTTGAGTTAGAAGGAACTGAAGCTGATATTACTATCTATTATCACAGTTTGCAAAAACTTCGTACTACTCCAATCTTTCAAAAATTTGGTGCCAAAATTCCTGGTGATATGAATACTTTAGGTTGGTATGTAATGCCTAATGTGATTTTTAATACAGTTGAAGTTGGTGATAAATCAGTGGTTACTGTTAGTTATCATCTTACTGATGGTGGGCTTGGAGATAATACTGGAATTGATGGAAGAATTGTTGATCCAGGTGGAATTGCTTTTGATAGATAGTTTCCAATTGGTAATTGTTGAGATATAAATGAAATTGGGCATAAAATTTTATATATCTGTCCGAAATATGCCACTGAAGATACTCCAGAGCCTTATTAAGAATGAAAGATGAATATAGTTTGGAGCAACTTTAAGCTGATAAATCACGTAAAAAACTTTAAGAATTGCTGAATTGACTGGTCTTTCTTCAGATGAGTTGGTAGCATTAAAATAGTAACTCATTTTTTTGGAATATAAAATTACCTTGTTTTAATTACAATTGGTTATTATCAGTTTTTTTAGTATAATTTATAGAATATAATTTCTTACATATCACATTAGTGGAGATAAAAATGCAACAGTTATTGGCTGTAGATAAAATTATAAAATATTTTAAGTATTTAGTATTTTCAATTGTATTTAGTAATACGGTAGCTTTTGGGGCTGATTTTACGAGTTGTTCTCAGGTAACAGGGATTTCATTATCACAATGTAATGCTTTAGTAAGCTTATATGATAGTATTGGTGGTAGTAGTTGGAAGACAACAAATACTCCTTGTAATTGGTCTGGTGTTTCTTGCAATAGTAGTGGCGATGTTACAAGTCTTTCTTTAAGTAATAAAGGAATAAGTGGTTCATTTCCAAGTATCAGTGGTTTAAACCAAGTATATTCTCTTTACTTATCAGGTAATAACATAACTTCATTTTCAAACCTTAGTTCTTCAGGAGTCAGTACCCTTTATATAGGAGGTAATTCATTATCATCATCAACTTTAACATCACTTAATAGTATACCTAGTTTAAGAAGCCTTTCTATAGAAAGTAGTGGATTAACTTTAATTCCATCAGAAATTTTAAATTTAACTAACTTAAGTTCCTTAGATATAGGGAATAATAGTTTTACTCAATTTCCAACTGAAGTTACCAGTTTATCCAATTTAAGTTCTCTTTATTTGGATAATAATAACTTAAGTTCAATTCCAACCGGATTTACATTTCCTAGTTTACAAACCATAAATTTAGATAATAATCAATTTACTGAAATTTCAGCAAAAATTACAAATTTTCCTAATTTAAGATATTTATATCTAAAAAGTAATCAAATAAATTCAATTCCAACCGGATTTACATTATCTAGTCTACAAAATCTTTATTTAGATGATAATCAATTTACTGAGATTCCAGCAGAAATAAAAAATTTCCCTAATTTAACTTATCTCTCTTTAAGAAGTAATCAAGTAAGTTCAATTTCATCACAAATTGCAAATTTAGGTAGTTTAGAAACACTTTATTTGGATGATAATCAACTGACTGGTACCATTCCAGCAGAAATTATAAATTTATCTAGTTTGGTTTATTTATATTTGTATGATAATCAAATAAGTTCAATTCCAACTAACATTGGAAATTTGAGTAGTTTGCAAAGACTTTATTTATATGATAATCAAATAACTTCACTCCCAAGCCAAATTGGAAATTTAACTAACTTAACATATCTTTATTTATATAACAATCAACTAACTGGCTCTATTCCAACTAGCCTTGAAAATTTAACTCAATTAATCTATCTTAAGTTAAACAATAATCAACTAACTGGTTCTATTCCAACCAATATTGGCAATTTAACTAGTTTAAGATATCTTTACTTAAATGATAATCAACTGACAGATTCTATTCCGACTAGTATTGAAAGTTTAGCTAGTTTACAATACCTTTATTTAAATAATAATCAGTTAAGTGGTTCTATTCCAAGTGGAATTGGCAATTTAACTAGTTTAATTTATCTTTTTTTATCTGCCAATCAACTAACCGGTTCTATTCCTACTGGAATTACCAATTTAAGTGGTTTAAAAACTCCATCAACAGTATATCCGATAAATCATGGTGGATTAGGAATAGCATGTAGTGGTTTGACAGCTTCTCCTTCAATTATAAGTTTTTTAGATTCAAAAATGGATCCTACTTGGACTGAAATTTTAAATAGTGCTCAATGTACAGTTATCATAGATAATATAACTGCAACTGAAGTTGATGGAACCTATGTTATAGACGACACTATTGATATTAATGTTCAATTTAATACTGATGTTACTGTAACTGGTACACCACAATTAACTATAGAAACAGGAACTACTGATACAGTATTAAATTATAGCAGTGGCTCCGGTACTGATACCTTAATTTTTACTTATACTGTTGCTGCTGGAGATGACAGTTCAGATTTAGATTACATTAGTACTACTGCTTTATCTTTAAATGGTGGAAGCATCAAAAATGATTTTAGTATTAATGCTGATTTAACTTTACCAACTTCTGGTACTACTGGCTCTTTAGCAGATAATAAAGACTTAGTAATAGATGGTAGTCCCATAATCATAACAAATATAACTTCAACTGCAAATAATGGAACTTATCTAATAGGTGATACTATTGATATTACCATTCAATTTGCCAGAGAAGTCAATGTAACCGGTACACCCCAATTAACTTTAGAAACTGGTGATATCGATGCAGTAGTTGATTATAGCAGTGGTTCTGGCACAGATACTTTAATTTTTAGTTATACTATTGCTAGTGGAGATGGTAGCACAGATTTGGACTATGCAAATACTACTGCATTATCTTTTAATGGTGGCACTATTCCAAACACTGATTTAACCTTACCAACTTCTGGAACAACTGGTTCTTTGGCAGCTAATAAAAATTTAGTGGTAGGCATTCCAATTGTAACAAATATAACTGCAACTACAAGTAACGGAATTCACAGTATAGGTGATACGATTAATATTACCATCCAGTTTACCTCTGTTGTTAATGTAACTGGTACACCACAATTAATCTTAGAAACTGGAACTACCAATGCAGTAGCAAATTATAGTAGTGGTTCTGGTACAAATACTGTAACTTTTGCTTATACCGTTGTAAGTTGGCATAGCAGTGATGACTTAGATTATACAAATACTACAGCTCTAACTTTAAACAGTGGAACTATCAAAGATTCTACTGATACCAACAATGCAGATTTAGCACTACCAACTCCCGCAACTACTGGTTCTTTAGCAGCTAATAAAGCATTGATAATAGATGGTATTCCTCCAACTGTACTAGATATAACCGCAACTAATATTAATGGAATTTACAATATAGGTAAAATAGTAGATATTACTATCCAATTTGATGATATTATTAACGTAACTGGTACTCCTCAACTAACCCTAGAAACTGGTTCTGCTGATAAAATAATAAATTATAGTAGTGGTTCTGGTACTAATACCTTAACCTTTACTTACACAGTTACTCTTGGTAATAACACTACTGATTTAGATTACATTAACGATACAGCCCTAACCCTAAATAGTGGAACTATCCAAGACGTTAATACCAACAATGCCGTATTAGCTTTACCAGTTCCCAGCACAACAAACTCCTTAGGAGCAAACAAAGATTTAGAAATAGATGGAATTCCACCAGCCGTAATCAATGTAACCGCAACTACCCCTAACAACACCTTCAATATAACTGATACTATTGATATTACAGTACAATTTGACGATATGGTTTATGTAACTAATACTCCACAACTAACTTTAAATACAGAACCAGACATCATAGCAGTAGATTATAGTAATGGTTCTGGTACCAATACCTTAACCTTTGTTTATACTGCTGTCAGTGGAGAAAACAGTCTTGATTTAGACTACTTGAATACTACTGCTTTATCAGCTAATGACGGAACTATCCAAGATATTAATACCAATAATGGTGATTTAACCTTACCAAATCCCGGAACTATCGGTTCTTTATCCACCAACAAAAATTTAGTAATTGATACTAGAGTTCCAGATGATCCTAGTGATTTAACCTATCAAACTGGTCTTACTCAAACTAACCTTGCTTGGACTGATAACAGTATTAATGAAACTGGTTTTAAGATAGTACAAGGTGATGAGTTAATTAGCATTACTGACGATAATATTGGTAAATATAGTGACGAAGATTTATTATGCAGACATAGATACAATTATTATGTGACAGCAACCAATAGAAATGGTGATTCCAATACTATTTCTACAATTGCAGAAACCATCGAGTGTGTGACCTATCAGCTTACAGTAGATAAAATTGGTGATGGAAATATAACTAATGTCTATGGCATCATCTGTGGCAGTGATTGTGAAAATATATTTGATGACAGAGATGAAGTTATTCTAATTGCAACTTCAGATATAGGTTGGATATTTGATAGCTGGACTGGTGACTGTGATGAAAATGGTGAAGTAAAAATAAATGGTGATAAAACCTGTACTGCAATATTTCTGAAACAACATGCATTAACTATCTCAATTGAAGGAGGAGAAGGAACTATAAATGACTGTGGTACAAGTTGTATCCAAACATACTTAAATGGTGAAATAATCAACTTAACCACTACTTCAGAATTGGCAACAGTATGGACTGGCGATTGTGATGAAAATGGAACTGTTGTTATGGATAGCAATAAAACTTGTATAGCTACCTTTATCGATGGTTATCCTGTAACTATTAATTTAGTTGGCAAAGGCACAATCAAAACCGTAACTAAGGAATGCAAAGAAGATTGCCAAGAAATAATAGCAGCTAATACTACAACTAGTTTAATTGCCGAACCAGAAATAGAATGGGTATTAGACAGTTGGTCTGGGGATTGTGATGCTAATGGTATAGTGGATATGACCAGTGAAAAAGAATGTACTGCCAATTTTATTAAAGACCCCAACATTCCCAATAACGGTGACGGCAATGGTGATGGTATTCATGATGCTGACCAACCTAACGTAGTTTCTATGCCAGATAAAAGCTCTGGTAGCTATCTAACTTTAGATATAAGCGGCAATGTTACAATTAAAGAAATTTACACCGATTTAGCTGAAAATCAAGACTATTTTGAAGAAAAATATATCTTTCCCCAAGGATTAGTTTACTTTGAGTTAGAAGGAACTGAAGCTGATATTACTATCTATTATCACAGCTTACAAAAACTTCGTACTACTCCTATTTTTCAAAAATTTGGCACTAAAATCCCTGGAGATATGAATACTTTGGATTGGTATGTAATGCCTAACGTGGAATTTGATACAGTTGAAATTGGTAATAAATCAGTGGTTACAGTTAGTTATCATCTTACTGACGGTGGGTTTGGAGATAATACTGGGATTGATGGATGGATAGTTGATCCAGGTGGAATTGCTTTTGATAGATAGCTTTCTCACAACAAGAACCCACGTATAGAACGGAGAAAATTACATAATTTAATGGACATATTAGTAATTTGTTGAACAATAAAGTTCTTGAGCCGTGCAACTTTTTGCATCGAATGCAAGATTTTGTTAGGATATTTGTTGAATTAGAATTGGCTAGATTTAATTCGATCCTTACCACCTTTTTCTTACCTTCGAATTTTGTATAGGCTTTAAGACCAAATAAACTTAAGACAAAAAATACATTTAAAACCTATCCTTTAGCCCATACATAATACTCCATGAAAACCATTAGTTTACGTGGAGTACGCACCCACAATTTACAAAATATTGACCTTGATATTCCCCGAGATAAATTAGTTGTAATTACTGGCTTATCAGGTTCTGGAAAATCCTCTCTAGCTTTTGATACTATATACGCAGAAGGCCAACGCCGCTATGTAGAATCTTTATCTGCCTATGCCCGTCAGTTTCTCTCCATAATGGAAAAACCCGATGTGGAGCATATTGAAGGTTTGTCTCCAGCAATTTCAATTGAACAGAAATCAACCTCGCATAATCCCCGTTCCACCGTCGGCACTGTCACCGAAATCTATGACTATTTACGCCTGTTATTTGCTAGAGTTGGCACTGCTCATTGTCCACAACATGGCACTAGCTTACAGGCTCAAACTGTCGGCCAAATGATCGATCAAGTATTAGCCTTGCCAAACAATACCAGATTAATGCTATTAGCTCCCATTGTCAAAGAACGCAAAGGAGAGCATGTAAAAGTAATAGAATCACTACAAAAACAAGGATTTATTCGGGCTAGAATTGATGGTGAGATTATTATGTTGGACGATCCACCACCATTGGATTTGCGAAAGAAGCATTCTATTGACGTAATAGTAGATAGATTTAAAGTACGGGATGATATACGGTTACGCTTAACGGAATCATTTGAAACTGCGTTAAAACTTGGTGATGGTTTAGCTCAAGTCAGTGCTATGCAAGGAGATTCAACCCCAGATTTAGCATTTTCTTCCAGTTATTCTTGTCCTGAATGTGGTTATAGCGTTAGTGAAATTGAGCCACGTTTGTTCTCTTTCAATAATCCAATGGGAGCTTGTCCAACTTGTGATGGTTTGGGAGTTAAACAATTCTTCAATCCAAACAAAGTAATTACCGATCCTACAGTGAGTTTAGGTGCTGGAGCGATTCGAGGTTGGGACAGTAAAACTGCCTTTTATTTCAAAATCTTAGAATCTTTGAGTAAGCATTATAAATTTGATTTGAACTTGCCGTTTGAACAGCTATCGCAAGAGGTTCGTGACTTAGTGCTATATGGCAGTGGCAATACTATAATCAATATGGTGTATCAAAATGAGGAAACTGGCACTACTTTTACCCGCAAGAAATCGTTTGAAGGGATTATTCCCAATTTAGAACGTCGCTATCGGGAAACTGAATCTAATGCAGTGCGAGAAGAATTAGTAAAATATATGAGCCAACAGCCATGTGCTAACTGTGCAGGTACTCGGTTAAACGAAGCGGCTCGGCATGTATTAGTTACTGGGCATAATTTACCTCAACTCACTGCGTTACCGATTGAACAAGCTCAGAAATTTTTTACTAAATTAAAATTACCCGGTTACAAAGGCAAGATTGCCAAGAAGATTCTGAAAGAAGTCAATGAAAGATTACAATTTTTAAGCAATGTCGGTTTGGAATATTTGAGTTTAAATCGTAGTGCTGATACTTTGTCTGGTGGTGAAACGCAACGAATTCGATTGGCTAGTCAAATTGGAGCTGGGCTGGTTGGAGTTATGTATGTATTGGATGAGCCATCAATAGGTCTGCATCAGCGGGATAATAAGCGATTGTTGGACACATTGATTCATTTGCGGGATTTAGGAAATACAGTAATTGTGGTGGAACATGATGAAGAAACAATTCGAGCTGCTGACCATATTATTGATATTGGTCCAGGAGCTGGAATACATGGTGGAGAGGTGGTAGCTCAAGGTAAATTAGCCAGTATTATTAAAACTAGGAAATCTATCACTGGACAATATTTAGCTAAAAAACGGCAAATAGCTATTCCTAAACAAAGGCAATCTATTGATAAATTTTTATATTTGCAGGGAGCTACTGGCAATAATTTAAAATCCATCAATTTAGAATTGCCTATCGGTTTGATGACTTGCATAACTGGCGTATCTGGTTCTGGCAAATCCACGTTAATCAACGATACTTTATATCCCATCACCGCTAATGCTTTGAATCGTGCTAATTTAGAAATTGCTGGTTATAAGACGGTTAAAGGTTTGGATTTATTGGATAAAGTGGTAGATATTAATCAAAGTCCAATTGGCAGAACTCCACGTTCCAATCCAGCCACTTATACCGGAATTTTTACCCCAATTCGAGAGCTATTAGCCGCTACTCCAGAATCTCGTTCCCGAGGTTATAAAATTGGGCGATTTAGCTTTAATGTAAAAGGTGGTAGGTGTGAAGCTTGTCAGGGTGATGGACTGATTAAAGTAGCAATGCACTTTTTGCCGGATATTTATGTAACTTGTGATGTCTGTAAGGGACAGCGTTATAATCGGGAAACTTTGGATATAAAATATAAAGGTAAAAATATTCATGAAATTTTAGCTATGAGTGTGGAGGAAGCTAGGGATTTCTTCTCAGCAATTCCGGTTTTGAGTCGTAAGTTACAAACTTTGATTGATGTAGGTTTGTCTTATATTACTTTGGGTCAAAATGCGGTGACTTTGTCTGGTGGTGAAGCTCAACGGATTAAATTAGCTAGAGAATTATCGAAGCGGGATACTGGTAAAACTTTATATATTTTGGATGAACCAACTACTGGTCTGCATTTTCATGATGTTGAACTGTTATTAAATGTGTTACATAGATTGCGGGATCACGGCAATACAGTGGTGGTTATTGAGCATAATTTAGATGTGGTAAAAACGGCAGATTGGATTGTGGATTTAGGGCCTGAAGGTGGGGATAAAGGTGGGCAGATTATTGCGACTGGAACTCCAGAGGATATTGCCAAGAATAAGAAATCTTATACTGGGATGTTTTTAAAGGGGATTTTGTGATTGGAGTATAAGGTTTGTCTTGGCATATTGTCTGAATTTAAAGATTTAGAACAAGATTAAACGGATTAAAGGATAGGTAGGATTTGGTATGAATTGTCTTGCAATTAGAATGTTTGTGGTTTAAAATCCTGTTAATAATCCGTTAAATCTTGTTCAAAATGTCTGAATCAGAATTCACAGGATTTTAAAATTAACAGAATTTAAAACCAAATGGCATCCTTCATATTCCTACAAAAATAGTGAATAGTTATTTCGGGAATGAGCGGAGCGACTTTCCCGAAACTAAAGCTGTATATGAAGGTTTCGGGAAATCCACTTCGTTCCATTCCCGAAATAACTGTCAACTATTTTTAAGGATGCCAAATTTTGACTTTATTCTGGAAATTCTTTAATCCTGTAAATTCTGATTCAGACATATTTTAATCCGTTAAATCTTGTTCAAAAATAGAGGAAAAACACATGTTTGAAATACTCAAAAAATTATTCAAATCAGATTTATACACTATCAAACAATTAGAACAAAAATTAGGTAAAAAATTATGTAGGATTACTCATATAGCTGGCAAAATTATTCTGAATAATGATAAAAAAATTGTGAATTACGAATTAAATGAATTGTTAAGGTCAGAGGAAGGCTATGTACTAGATGCACATAATAAAATTATTGGATTAACTCTGTTTAGACATAACTTAAATAAATTACCAGAAGAAATAGGAAAATTGCAAAATTTAACTCACCTTTCTTTATGCGAAAACCAATTAAGCAGTTTGCCAATGTGGATAGAAAAATTACAAAATTTAACCAAGCTTGATTTAAATAATAATCAGTTAATAGATTTGCCACCTTCAATCATCAAACTACAAAACTTAACTAGGCTTAGTTTATATGAAAACCAATTAAACCAGTGTCCCCAGGTACTTTTAGACTTAAATTTAGATATTAAATGGGCTGAATATGGTGATGGCATCCACATCAAAGACAACCCCTTCCAAACCCCACCAGTAGAAATAGTAAAACAAGGCCGCCAAGCCATAATCGACTACTATGTAGCATTAGAAGAACAAGAACGTCCGCTAAACGAATCCAAATTAATCCTAATCGGTGACGGCGGAGCTGGCAAAACCTCACTCATGAAACGTCTACTCAAACAAGAATTCAACCCCCAAGAATCCCAAACTCATGGCATCAACATCAACACCCTAACCATAAATGACATCAAATTCCACTGCTGGGACTTCGGTGGCCAACAAATCATGCACGCCACCCACCAATTCTTCCTCTCCAAACGCAGCCTCTACCTACTCGTACTCGACAGCCGCCGTGAAACCCAAGTCGACTACTGGCTCAAACATATCCAAACATTCGGCCACAACGCCCCAGTAATTATCGTCATTAACAAAATAGACGAAAATCCCCATTTCGACCTACTCCAACAGCAACTCAAACAAAACTACCCCAATCTCAAACATATCTGCCGAATCTCCTGTGCCACCCAACAAGGCATCGACCAACTCAACCAAACAATTCAAGCCACCTTACCCGACATCGAACTACTCAACACCATGTTCCCAGCCAAATGGTTCAACGTCAAAACTGCAATTACCGACCAAGCCAAAACCACCAACTTCACCAGCTACGAACATTACGTCGATATTTGCCAAACCAACGGCATCACCAAAGAAAGCGAACAAACCACATTAATCAACTTTCTCCACGACTTAGGTATAATCAACCACTTCCAAGACCGTTGGTTACGAGAAACCAATGTAATCAATCCCCAATGGCTAACTGAAGCTGTTTACACCATCATCAACGCTCCACAACTCGCAGGCAATGGCAAACTCCACCGTGACCAACTAACAACTTTACTAGACAACAACATATACCCACAGCGTAAACATGACTATATAATTGAATTAATGAAAAAATTTGAACTATGTTACGCAATCAATGACAACGAATACCTATTACCAGACTTATTTCCCAGCCAAGAACCAAATTTTACCTTTAACCCAGAACTACACTTCATCCTCGAATACGATTTTCTACCTAAATCCATATTTACCCGTTTCATCGTCAAAATGCACCACGATATTTTAGACAATACATATTGGCGTAACGGAATCCTACTCAAAGATGGCAATAGCACCGCATTGATAGAAAGCAATTCCAACCAACTAATCCTCCAATTTGCCGGCCAACAAAAACGAGAATATCTAGCAATATTACTATTCATAATCAAAGACATTAATCGCAATTTCCACAACTTAACCGTAACGGAAAAAATTGGTTTACCTGATAATTTAACCGTCAATCACATCTACTTACAAAAACTAGCCCAAAACGGCCAACAGGAATATATCCCACCAGAAAATCCCGAAAAATCTTATAATATAGCAAACTTACTCGGTTTAGTTGCCCCACCATCAACAAATGAAGCAATGTTACAAAAAATCCTCCAAATTTTGGAAGCCCAAGGTATTGAACAAGAAAAAGACTTATTAGATCATATTGATGAAGTAGTGAAAGTGAATCCGGGAATGTTTGGAATGTCGATTGATGTTAATGCGTTGGTTAGGAAATTGCGGAGAAACTATAAGGAAAATAAATTATAGCGATAGGAACTTTAGATGATATTGCCAAGAATAAAAAGTCCTATACTAAGATGTTTTTAAAGAATATTTTGTGATTGAAATCAGAAATTTGTCTTGGTATATTGTCTGAATCAGGATTCACAGGATAACACCAAAAGTATTATAGATTTTTAATCTTGGAAATCCTTTAATTCGGTAAATCCTGATTCAGACATCTTTTAATCCATTTAATCTTGTTCAAAAATAGATGTTAAATGGGATCACTATGGTAATGGCATAAACGTCAAAAATAACCCCAGAACAGCTATTTAATAGAATCTATTTGTTTTTGTGTAACATCAGATATTAACCATCACTTGACATTTAGTGACAAAATCGATATAATGCAGTCCATCTTAACTAGGCTATGTAGCTCAGATGGTTAGAGCGCAGCACTCATAACGCTGAAGTCGGTGGTTCAATTCCACCTATAGCCACCATCCTAAATATCTAAAATCAATATCAAACCACCAAATTAATGTTTAAGTTACAAGGTTTTAACAACCTTACTAAAACTTTAAGTTTTAATATTTATGATATCTGTTACGCTAAAACTGACCAACAGCGTAAAGGTTATATTGAATATATTGATGAAGCATACAATGCTAAGCGACTAACTCAAATCCTGACTGAAGTAGCCGATATTATTGGAGCTAATATTTTAAATATTGCTCACCAAGATTATGATCCTCAAGGAGCGAGTGTCACTATGCTAATTTGTGAAGAGCATTCAGCTTCTATCTGTTTATCTAATGAGCAAACTCCAGGGCCTTTGCCAGATGCCGTGGTTACTCATTTAGACAAAAGTCACATTACAGTACATACCTATCCAGAAAGCCATCCTGCTAATGGAATTAGTACATTCAGAGTTGATATTGATGTATCGACTTGTGGGCTAATTTCTCCTTTGAAAGCTTTAAACTATCTGATTCATAGTTTTGATTCTGATATTGTAATTCTGGATTACCGAGTCCGTGGCTTTACTCGTGATGAAACTGGCCATAAACATTATATCGACCATAATATCAATTCTATCCAAAATTACATTGCAAAAGATACTAAAAAACTCTATCAAATGATTGATGTGAATGTATATCAAGAAAATATATTTCACACTAAAATGATGTTAAAAAACTTTGAGCTAGATAACTATCTGTTTGATATAAAACCTGAAGATTTAGGTATTTTAGAAAAAAATACAATTGAAAAATATTTGCGTCAAGAGATGATGGAAATTTTTTACGCAGCTAATATTCCCAATGAATTATCTTAAAATTTATTGCTGATTGAATTTAGCAATTTTTAACATTTATCTGTTGCAATTCCTACCTTAACTTGAAAAATCCTGCTTTAAAAAGTTATAATCTCCATAAATAGTACATATCTAAAGAGTAAATCTAATGAATAAAATATCTATACATGGTGAATGGTCATCAAAAATGGCATTCATCTTAGCTGCTACTGGTTCGGCAGTTGGTTTAGGCAATATTTGGAAATTTCCCTATATGGTAGGTCAATACGGTGGTGGAGCTTTTGTCATTACTTATCTATTGTGCATAATAATATTGTGTTTACCAGTAATGATGGCCGAAGTTATGTTAGGTAAACGTGGTCGTAGCAGCCCAATTAATACTATGCGTAATTTAATTCGAGAAACTGGCCAGTCAAAATTATGGGTGCTACTTGGTTGGAGTGGAGCTTTAGCAGGTTTTTTAATTCTGTCTTATTATAGTGTAATTGCTGGTTGGGCTATGGCTTATGTACCAACTTTGGCTGTTGGAACATTTACTGAAATTAACAATATACCAGCTAATGAAGTAAAAGGTTTTGTTGATTCTATATTTAATTCTCTAGTAGGAAATCCAATTGAATTAATATCTTGGCATACTGGATTCATTATTATTACCATGATTATGGTGGCTGGTGGAGTAAAAGGTGGATTAGAGAGAGCGGTAACTTTTATGATGCCAGCTTTGTTTATCGTGTTACTAGTGCTAGTTGGTTATGCTATGAGTACTCCCAACTTTTTAGAAGGCTTTCACTTTATGTTCAATTTTAACTTCAATGATTTGCTTTATCCAAATTGTACTGAAACAAGTTGTGAGTTAAGTGGAGAAGGTTTATTGGCAGCAATGGGGCAGGCTTTTTTTAGTTTGAGTTTGGGTATGGGAGCGATTATGGTTTATGGGGCTTATTTACCGAAAGATGCTTCTGTGAGTAAGGTTACAATAGCTGTAGTCTTGGCTGATACTTCAGTAGCAATTTTAGCTGGTTTAATTATCTTCCCAATTGTATTTAGCAATGGTTTAGAACCTGGAGCTGGAGTTGGTTTAGTATTTAAAACCTTACCAATTGCATTTGGCCAGATGCCATTTGGAACTTTATTTGGAACTTTATTTTTTGTACTACTAGTACTTGCAGCCTTAAGCTCATCTATTTCATTAATTGAACCAGCAGTTGCATGGCTGGTAGAAACTGGTAAATTTACTCGTAAAAGTGCATCAGTTGCAAGCGGATTATTAGTATGGTTAGTTGGACTAATAACCGTTTTTTCATTTAATATTTGGATTGATGTGAGACCATTAGCCGGACTAAATTTATTTGAATTACTTGATTATTTAACTAGTAATATTATGCTGCCACTTGGTGGTTTATTGATTGCTATTTTTGTAGGTTGGCTTATGAAAAAGACCGTTATCGCTGAAGAATTAAATTCATCTGCTAATAGTTTTATGTACCATATTTGGTATTTTTTATTGCGTTATATCATACCAATAAGTGTAGGTATAGTATTCTTAAATGCAATTGGTGTATTTTCGTGATTAAGATTAATAAAGTAGCTTTAGTACCTTATACTGCTCATCAAATGTTTACTTTGGTAAATGGAATAGCTGATTACCCTAAGTTTTTACCTTGGTGTAAAGGTGTGATAATTCATTCTCAAACTGATACCAGTACCATAGCTACCATTAAAATGGGTGGCGCTGGTTTAGAAAAATCGTTTACTACTGATAACGTTATTATATCTGATGAACGAATTGAAATACATTTACAGAAAGGACCTTTTAGTCATCTACAAGGTCATTGGCTTTTTCAACAATTGGGTGAAGATGGCTGTAAAGTTTCTATGCAGATGGAATTTAATATTTCTAATCCGTTGTTACGCTTTAGTTTAGAACCTATGTTTATTAAAATTACCAATCGTTTGGTCGACACTTTTGTAGAAAGAGCAAATCAATTATATGGAAAATCTTAAAGCTATTAATATAGAAGTTGCTTATGCTAAACCTGATGAACAAATGATTGTGCCTTTAACTATGTCACCAGCAACAACAGTTGAACAAGCAATTAATGAGTCACAAATTTTGATCTTTTTCCCAGAAATAAACTTGCAGCAAAATAAAGTCGGGATTTTTAGTAAGCCTTGTAAACTAGACACCGAATTACGAGATAAAGATCGAGTGGAAATTTATCGACCTTTGATTGCAGATCCAAAAGAAGCTAGGAGGAAAAAAGCTAATGCGAAGAGATAATTGCTGGAAATTATATAAACCACGATGCTGAACAAGATATTCATGTTAACCATGTTGAGGCACAGCAGCTTTACGACGTAGTGCCTAGGAATTATTGTGGGAGAGTTGGTTAATCAAGATGGGAAAGATTATAAGTTTAATGATATTTTCCCATCTTTAATTTTTGCGTGTTTAAGGTTATTTACCGAACTAAACCAACTATCAAATATAACTAATATATCTCTCAACTCATTCTTTGTAACGTCGCTTCACCACCTGAAATATTGGCACAACTAAAAAAAATAGAATGTTTACAAGTCAAAATAATGTTTATTACACCATGAAAATTACTGCCATTTTTTTAAACTATTTTCGGTGACACAGGCATTAAAACCATCAATCTTAGCACATACAATTGCTGTCTGTTTAAAGTTATCTAAATAACTAGGATGGACTATATAAACAGTGTCATCTGTAACTTTACCTTGCCGCATATCTGCAAATGATGTTTGACAATATTTTATAATCTTTTCAATATCAGTTCGAGCAGCAATACCACTATTAATCGTCATGCCATAACGTCCAGCTAGAAGTGAAAAAGGTAAATAAGGGATTACATCAGTTTTTTCACAAATATGTGGTGGGATTAAAGCAATATTTTGATAAACATTCGCAGATAATTTTTCGTCCCAATAAGGAGATTTTAACGGATTTTCCCAACTATAAAAATTAGCTTCTCTATGGTAATTATTGCTGCTACGATACATTTCATATGAATCAAGTACTTGGATTGTTAATGCAAAACTTAAATAAATAATAGCAATCCGTGGTTTATTTCTTACAATCAATAAGCTAATAACTAAAAATAGGATTAGATAATTAACCGGCCAAAAAAAACGCCCAGAAGATTGAAACGGGGTAAGTATATTTAGTAAATCGCTTTGATAATCAATTAATATAATATTTCCAATTGTAACTTTATTACTAATAGCAAATAGAGTAAAAATAATGCATATAATTCCCAAAGGTAAAAGTTTTTTTAAGGTTGTTGTTCGTACAGCTTTCCGGCTTAATAGTTCATAAATAGCCCAAAATCCCATCAAAAATACACCTATACCTAGATAATTAAACCCTTCATACTGACCTTCTGTTGCTAATGGAATATTTTTAAGCAACATAGACCAACCCATTGGATTAAATAGGGATAGTAAATTCATAGAATAATGGCCTAATGCTGTATATCCTGCCATATTACTTTGATTGGTAACCAAAAAATATCCTAGAATCCACCAAATAAATAGAGTTATACTTGCTAATAAAAGTAATTGTCCTAAAGCAGAAATAGCTGTATAGCTACGTTCAATTAACCATAAACGTGCATAAAAAGCTGTGGCTAAACCCAACATCATCACTGTTAAATAAGGATGAATAAAGGCACTGAGACTGATAAAAAATAACCAACTCCATAATGGTTTACTATTCCAAGTTCTGAAATATAACCATAATCCAGCTAGTAATAACCAATGAGCACATAAAGCAAGATGGTTTATACGTGCTAGTAAAACTGGGCTTAAAATAAAAAATAAAGCACCAATAGCAATGATAAATATATTTTTACTGCGGAGTCGAATTAACAATGCAGCAAATACGCCTTGTAAAGCAAAACAAGTAAAAAGCCATAAACCAATATATTGAAAATCATTTGGCAATAATGCTGTAAATGGTTTAAAAATTAACGCAAATAATGGAATAGAATCAGTCAAACCAATGGAAGTTCCGATAGGAAAATAAATCCCAGTTATTTTGCCTATAATTGGAAAATTCCAAGATTCATGTATGAAAAAATGTGAACCCATAAAATGCCATTGTTTATCCCCATACATTAACCAGTTAATTTGGGTTGGATCAATCATTCTGATGTTTAACACTATGATAAAAAACAGCATCCCCAGTGCTGCTCCTAAAGATACTGTCATCAAAATAGATGAACGTTTT
>JASFYV010000249.1:0-4460 GCA_045046925.1 Candidatus Marithrix sp.
AATAATCTATTGCACGTTTTCTTAAATCTTTACTATAACTCATTTCTTTTTATATATAATTTTATGGATTGATTTTATAGGAATGTTACTATACTTAAACTCACAGGTTACGATCCTCTTGAACTTTTAGGTCAAAAACAGCTTATTTGTGAATCCCAAAAAATACATCTAACTCCAACAGCAATAGGAAAAATAGCTGGTGGATTATCTGCACAAAAAGTAAATAAAATATTGGAAAAAGAAGGATTTCAAGAATCATTTAGGGATGCAAAAAATAAAAAGTGCTGGAGACCTACAGAGAATGGAAGACCTTTTATAGTTTTGAAAGACACAAGTAAAAAACATAAAGATGGAAGGCCAATTCAACAAATGATGTGGCTTGAGTCAGTAATTTCTATTTTAGAAGAACCTCAAGGCCAATTAGTTTAATGAAATATTCTAACTAAATTTTTGCTCGTTCTCAACGAGACGTTGGGAACAAGTTAAATTAGCCTTGATTAGTTTCACCCATGATATATTCTTAAAAAGAGATGTCCATTACTTAGTTTGCAATATTTCCACCCCAGCCCAATTATCTGGAACTCCGGATTCTTGATAACGTTTGCAACGAGTTACATAATTTTGTGTTGCTTTATCATCAGTGTGAATTTCTAAAACCTTATCAAAACAATCAAGTGCTTGTGAAAATTCTTTACATCTGTACAGGGCAATCGCTTGTTTAAAATCTGCCAAAGTTTTCTGCTTTAATTCCACAATTTCTGGTAAATCTCCATCAAAAACTTCATAAACGGTGATTGGTTTTGATTTACCTTTTACTTGAACTCTATCAATATCACGAATTAAATATTGAGAAACATTAGTTAAATTGGTATAAGTAACATCTGAAATTAACAATGAAGCTCCATATTGTTTAGTCATGCCTTCTATACGAGAAGCTAGATTAACCGCATCTGAAATAACTGTACCTTCCATACGGGTCAGGCCACCTATAGTACCTAACATTAATTTCCCAGTATGCAATCCAATTCCTATTTTAATCGCATCTTGCCCCTTATTTTGCAAAGTTATATTATGTCTATGTAGTGTTTTTAACATTGCGACTGAACCAGCAACCGCATCATCAGCATTTGTGGGAAATAATGCCATTATTGCATCTCCAATATATTTGTCTATAACTCCATTATATTGATAAATAACTGGTTCCATTTGGCCTAAATAAGAATTAATGAATTCAAAATTATCTTGAGGGGTCATTTTTTCTGAAATACTAGTAAATCCTCTAACATCTGAGAATAATACTGTCATTTCTTTTTCTACTTGATCGCCTAGATTAATTTCTATGACACTTTGTTTATCTAATAATTTTAAAAATTCTTTTGGTACAAATCTTTCGTAAGCTTTATTAACTTTTTCTAAATCTTCAAATACTTTTTTTAGCTGCATTGCCATACTTTTAAATGATCTAGCTAGATTACCAATTTCATCCGAACGTTCAATCGGCAAATCCTGTTCCCATTTACCATCCATTAGTTTTTGAGCTGCTGCATTTAAACGTAATATTGGCATTACTGGCCATTTAGAAATTAAAAGACTAATTATAATTGCTATTACCAAAGCAGCAAAACATAAAAAAATTGTGACTCGAGTAGCTGCATTTATATGCTCCATAAAATCAGATTCTGGAATTATAACTACAATTAACCAATCAATTCCTTCTAAATAATTTTTGGTGTGTGAATTATCTTGCGTACTCTCCAATGGTTTTACTTGTAAATATTGTTTTTCACCATTAAGTTCAAATTCCATATGAACACTACTATTTATATTATAAAGTGCTAATTCTGGTTTTTCGTTATCTTTTTTAAAATGTTCAATTAAATATTCCATCGACTGATTAATAGCTGGCATTTTACTATGCAAAGCGTCAAGCCGTTGTACCTCATTATTCTCAGGATTAATTATATACGGCTGTTCTTCAGTTGAAGATGCCACTATCATCCCAGAACGTTCCATAATAAAAGTTTTACCAGTTTTACCAATCTTTAGGCCGGTTAAAAAATCTCTAATTTGAGATAGAAATATATCAGTTCCTAGCACACCTTTTAATTTACCATTTTTATCATAAAAAGGTTGATTGGCTGAAACAGTTTGAGTTACTGCTTTAAAATTGTTAGCATCAAGCAGTGCATAGATTTCACTCCAAATTGGTTTATTAGCTTTTACTGTATCTTTATACCAAGGTCTTTCATATGGTTTATAGTTTTCTATTGGATTAGTTAATTTTTCAGGATATCCTTTACTATTAGCAAGATATTCGGCTGTTACTGTATAAAGATAAAACTGGTCTTTTTGATTATGGTCAGAAGATTTATTTTCTCGACGTTCTGCTCCAATATATTGACCTTCTTCACTGGAAAAAGAAATATAACTAGCTGAATCAAACATTTGTAATTGTTGCCAGAAAAAATGTTGAATTTCTTTTTCATTGGCTAAATCTAAAGCTCCGAGATGTAGAGTATCAGAATTTATTTGATTAATTAGATGTGGAGTTTTTAAATAGCTCAATAAATGCTGTTCAATACGAATAGTTATTTCATTACGCAATTCAGTAGCCAATTCATCAATAGCTTTTTGTCCATTACTGAATGATAGATACCATATCAAACCAACTACAGCTATAAGTTGGATAATAAATGGAGCTATTAGAATAACTCTTAGAGGAAGCCGTCCAGGTAAATTAGAAAAGTAACTAATCAAAGATTTAATTTGCATAACTACAATTGTAGTTCACCAGAATATTTATAAAATAGATAGCCAGATTTTCATAAAAAGCTCATGCAATTTCAGAAAACAACGAATACTAGATTAAGTTCGTGCAAAATCTGGGCAAATTATTATTCAAAGAATAACCAATTATTATAACTCAAATTATATATCCTAGCTAAATATATACAATTAAGAACTATTTATCTTTTTAGTAAAGTAGGCAACCTTGTCCTTTAGTCGTTTCTATTCCAACTCTACCATTCCAGTGTTATCTATGATTTATTGTACAATGAGATAGTCCTAAACCATGCACTTCTAAAACACCAGTATGAGTAAGTAAAAGGAGTAAATAATTCAGCTATCTTCATTAATACCAACTCTATTATTAAGTACCCAAAAACGTATCATATCATCTTTTTGATCAGAACCTAATTCTAATTTAGGTGGTTTACTATAATATTTTACACCATTAGTTATATAATTTATCCAAATTTATTCAATTCAAGGAACATAACCTTTTGCTACTAATCAATTATCAGATAGGTTTGATATTTTTTAACCATATATAATAAACATTGCATAACTTGTGTATTATCAACTATTAAAAGTTGTACCTTGATTATAATTTCTCATATGTTCATTTTATAGCAATATGGAATCTATAATTAATTATAGCTTTTCTTTCAAAATCTACAATTTTCATGTTGTCATTATCAAAAGTTTCATAACCCAAACTTACAATTTAATATTTAGCAGCAAATTGTTCAGTTATTTTTTTAAATTGTGCAGGTAAAATACTGTCAACTTGTTCTTGGATAAAGCTTGGTATTTCACCATAAAAAGCTTGAGCAATTCCTCCAGTAATGCAAGCAATAGTATCACTATCACCACCTAAAGAGATTGCATTCCTAATCGCATCTTCATAGCTATTGGACTCTAAAAAAGCAATAATTGATTGTGGTACTGTACCTTGACAAGATACATCAAATTGGTATGTTGGCCTAATTTCATCCAAAGTAAGGCTTAGATTATAATTAAAATTGCTTGTAATAAAATTCTTTATAGCAACTTTATCATTGCCAGTTCGTCCTAAAAAAATGGCAGCAGCAGTAGCTTGAGCTCCTTTAATACCTTCTGGATGATTATGAGTAACCTCAGCACTTTGTTTAGCTTTTTCTAGTACAATATTTAAATCATTATAAGCAAATCCTACTGGACTTACCCGCATTGCTGAACCATTTCCCCAACTATTATAAGGTTCATTATGCTCAGAAATTGCCCATTGGTAAAAATTTCCTCCATAACTAGCAGTTGGAAAATTACTAAAATACTCTTTAAGTTTATCAACATAAGAAATATTATTTAAAATACTATCTGCTAATGCTACTGTTAATATAGTATCATCAGTAAATGTACAATTAGTTGAAAACAACGGAAAATCCTTAGTTTTAATATTTCTAAATTCATAAATTGAACCGATAATATCACCAGCAATTGCTCCAATCATTTATAGTCTCCTGTTATATATAGTACTATTTAAATTCAATAATCTTTTTGAAAGGCTAAGTCTATCGCCTTATTGAAGTCTTCGCAAATATTTTTCACCTTCTTGATCCGTGATTACTGCCCAATAATTTTCTATTTAGGTCTGGAGAGTATGGTGGAAGGAACAGTATTTTACACCCATTCTATAA
>JASFYV010000250.1:0-16938 GCA_045046925.1 Candidatus Marithrix sp.
AAATTTATAAAAAATATTGTAAATCAATATATTATATAAATAGGTCAAGTTATTGCTTAATATTTAGCATAATTATAAAATTTTAATAGGGAAAAAAAATGTCATATATTACATTAGTAAATACAATAGATAATATTAACATAACCAAGCGGTTATTTGATATTATAATTTCAACAATAATTCTAATGTTATTAACTCCTATATTTTTAATCGCAGCTTTATTTATTAAATATGATTCAAAAGGACCAATATTTTTTTCTCAAAATAGAATTGGCAAAGATGAAAATAAATTCAAGATGTGGAAATTTCGCTCCATGTATATTAATGCTGAAAAACATAAAGCAGAATTAATGAAACAGAACGAAATGGATGGCGGCATATTGTTTAAAATGAAAAATGACCCTCGTATTACTAATATAGGTCGTTTCATTCGCAAATTTTCCATTGATGAATTACCACAATTATGGAATGTACTAATTGGCGACATGTCTTTAGTAGGCCCACGCCCTCCATTACCAAAAGAAGTAGAACAATATACTATTAGACAATTACGCCGTTTAGAGGTAACTCCAGGAATTACCTGTATTTGGCAAGTATCAGGTCGCTCTGATATTTCATTTTCCCAACAAGTTGAATTAGATATAAAATATATTGAAAATCAATCACTTACTAGCGATATAACAATACTGCTTAGAACTATACCGGCAGTATTACAGGCTAAAGGCTCATATTAAATTTTAAATATATTTTAAAAAAAATTTCTAACATTTATAAAAAGGAGTTAAATGTTTAAGAACATACAAGTATTTGCATTGATTTAATTGAAAAAATTATAAATAATTTATACTAAGTTTTATCTTAATAAAGAATAAATCCAAAATTTTATTGATAATAAATAACATTTTTTTTAACAAACACTACCAATTTTCCATCAATTAATTTAGCATATACTGTTATCCTGATTTGAATAGTATTTTAGGGTCTTAGTCTAAATACCTATTTTAACTACCTCATAAACAAGATTAGGTGCTAATTTTGGAAGAGCAACAACATCGTAACGCACTCCCACACGGTTTTAAATTATTTGAATATGAAATTCAATCTGTACTAGGAAAACCAGGTGGTTTTGGTATCACATACCTAGCTATAGATACCCATTTACAACAATCGGTAGCTATTAAAGAATATTTACCCAGTGATTTTGCTATACGTGAAGGTAGGAGCACGGTTTATGTAAAATCATCATCTTATGATGAATCATTCCAATGGGGTTTAAAATGTTTTATTGAAGAAGCTCAAGTACTTGCAAAATTTAACCATCATAATATTATAAGAGTTTCTCGTTTTTTTGAATCCAATGGTACTGCCTATATGGTAATGGAGTACCAAAATGGTCAAAGTTTAACTGACTTCTTAAAACAACAGAGAGTTTTAACTGAAGAAGAGTTAAAAGCAATAGTTATACCTTTATTAGAAGGATTGGAAGAAATTCATCATGCAGGTGTATTACATAGAGATATAAAACCAAATAATATCTATATTAGAGATGATCATACTCCAGTTTTGCTTGATTTTGGTTCTGCTAGATTTGCAATAGGTCAAAAAACTCGTAGTGTTACTAGTATAGTTACTCCTGGCTATGCTCCACTAGAGCAATATGATAATGAGATCAAAGATCAAGGGCCTTGGACTGATATTTATGCTCTTGGTGCAGTAATGTATAATGCGATTACTGGTGAATCTCCACCAGCTGCAACTCGTAGAGTTATGAAAGACCCTATGATTCCAGCTATAAAGATTGGTGCTGGTAGATATAGTCGCAGTTTATTATTGGCTATTGATTGGGCGTTACAACTTAGCGAAGAAGATCGTCCACAGTCAGTAGATCAATGGCGAGATAAAATGTTGGCAACATCTGAAGATGTGCTAACAGAAAATTTTACTCCTAAACAATATTGGAATTCGATTAACATTATTGGACTTGGGGTTATTATATTGCTTTGTGTTATTGCTAGTTATTTTGGCTATAGAAATTATACTTATAATGTTGAATTACAAAATATGCAACATACTTTAACCCAAGCTGAACTTAGGATTTTACAAGAACAAAATTTATGTAAAGCAGATAGAAAACATTTAAAATTAGACCGAGCTAAACGTAAAAAATTGGAAGCTAAATATAATAAAACTACTGACTTATTGAAAGAAGTTCAGCGTTTTAAAATAGGCAATGAGATTTTACAGGCAAGTATAATAGAAAATAAACCAACCGGTTTTAAAACTAAGCAATACTATAATGTTGTTAATGTTACCCCAACTGATACCCTAAATGTACGTGAGTTTGCTGGTACAATCAATGGTAAGATTGCTGAAATACCATCGGTTGGAATTTGTATCGAATATTTAGGTAATTTTAGATTTAGAAAAGGTGGTTTATGGGTTAAAGTACGTTATGAAAATATAGAGGGTTGGGTTCATTCGTATTATTTGAGTGTAACTGAAAATGTTTGTGAGGAAAAAATTGAATAAAGTAGTTTTCTTTTTTCTAATTATAGCCTTACCTTTATCTAGTAATGCTAGTTATCTGGAAAATGTTTCATTTATTGATTCTACCATTACAATTCAACATAATGGTTGTTATTTAAAACGGTCAATTGAGGAACAAAACAAGCTTATACTAGTATTAGATAATTGTAAAACTATAAAAGGAAGAATTATAGTCTCACATCCTAATGTAACTAGTATTCATTGGGGGCAACATGATAAAAAAACAGTGTGGTTAGTCATAACTTTCCCGAATGAATATAATTTCAATATAAATTTATCTAAATATCAATATAAAATATGCGTATCGGATTGTAAACAGCCTGCTGATGGATTTCTCAGAATAAATGGCATTTTGCTACAAATACCAGTACAAAATATGTCTATAAGTGATTTTTTAGATAATTCTATTGGGCTTTTACCTAAAAATATAGTTAAAGATGGTTTGCCGCATTTTGGGGCTAAACGTGATGATTGGTGTAATAAAAAAAGATCACATCGTGGATATGATATTTATGTTAACAACATTAATATAGTAGCTGCAGCTTATGGCAAAGTAACCAAAGTTAGACAAAGTGAAAAAGCTGGGCTTTATGTAAAGTTACATCATGAGAATCAACTTGATACCCTTTATGTGCATCTTAAAAAATCTCTAGTAATTGAAGGTCAAATAGTTAAAGCTGGTGATATAATTGGCAAAATAGATGGTCCGGTAGGCAATGCAATAGATCCACAACTACATTTTGAGATTAAGCAAGATAATAAAAGTATTGATCCACTTCCTTTTATTGAACAGTTTTATCAATTAGATAGTGATATTACAAATAGAATTAACAAATATAAAAAATTATTGATAGACAATATCATAATTCGAAATAACCAAGTTAAAAAATTTCTAAATACAAAATGACTATGTTTAAACCAAACGTTCATCTTTGCTTAGTTCACAATACAGCAACTACCAATGTGACTCCAGCATTAGACCCAGATTTTCGTCCTAATGAGGTAATTTTATTACATAGCCCTAAAGAGGATTACCATGCTAATTGCATAGAAGCAGTATTAAAACCAGCAGGAAT
The DNA here is from genome assembly GCA_045046925.1 of Candidatus Marithrix sp. Taxonomy (GTDB): domain Bacteria; phylum Pseudomonadota; class Gammaproteobacteria; order Beggiatoales; family Beggiatoaceae; genus DRQV01. Next base: position 3,624 of record JASFYV010000250.1, read on the forward strand.
TAAAGTATCAAGGTGGAAAATCCAAGATACTAGAGATGTCGAGCATATTTATGAACGAGTTTTAGAATTAATGGTAGAAAGAGAAAGTGATAATATTGCTTTAAATGCCAGTGGTGGAACTCGTCCTATGAGTATTGCTGCTTATGAAATATTTAAGGAATTCAATAAACCTATTTTTTATGTCAACCCTAAAACAGATTGGGTAAGTTGGATTAATCGTAAAGACTTCCCCTCATTTAATGTTGCAGATCGTATAAAATTACCTGCATTTTTACATGCTCATGGTGCTGAAGTGAGTAATCAAGGTAAACATTCTGGTGTTCCAAATAATTTACGTAGCCTAACCCAACAGTTAGTTGAACAAGCGGAAATTTTGGCTAAACCATTAGCAGCAATTAATTGGTTGGCACAACAAGCTGAGAAAGATTTAAAATCTCCAACTTTGTCTATCGGCCAACAAAATTGGTATGAATTACAAGTATTAATAAGTCGATTTACTAAAATAGGATTGTTAGAATACAAACAAGATTGTTTATATTTTAAAAATGAGGAAGCTCGTTTTTTTGTTAACGGTGGATGGTTAGAAGTTTATACTTATGGTTTATTGTATGGACTACGTAGTGAAATTTCTAAAATTCAGGATGTTGGACGTAGTGTAGAGCTTAATCGTGATAGTACTGGTAAAGCGGTTAAAAATGAATTGGATGTAGCATTTTTACATAATAATCATTTATATATTATCGAATGTAAAACTAAACGTTTTATCAATACTAATAATGAACAAGCAGATAGTCATGCCGCTGATGCCTTATATAAATTGGATACTCTAAAATGGCTGCTTGGAGGAATTCATACTAAAGTTATGTTAGTCAGTTATCAACCTTTATCTAAATGGGATAAACAGAGAGCTAAAGACTTAGAAATTGAAACTTGTACAGCTAATCAATTAGTAAGATTGGCAGATGTTTTAAAACGCTGGATAAATAATTGAGATAGGTAGATGCTTTTTAAAAAAATGGCACTAATATTGCTGCAAATAAAAGTGCCATAATGAGGAACTACTCCTACCTAGTTTTGGTTATGGTTATGGTGTCTTGAGTGCTGGTCACATTCAAGTACACCGTCATTTTGCTATATATCATCATATAGCACCTACCAAATCGGTAATATTAATTTCGGTTGATTTTATTTCTAAACCAAGGCAAAATTAATATAAGCATTAATCCAACCAATAAATAAAATCTTTCATGCCATAATTTCTGCAAAGTTTTATCTTGGGTAGCAGCATTAATACTAATATCAATTGCATCTAAAATACTTTTAGTATCCAAAGTACGATAATCAGCTTTATGATAAACACCTTTACCAGCATTCGCTAATTGACGTAAATAATCTTCATTTAAACGTGAAATTACTATTTCACCATTCTTATCTTTTTGCCAATTACCATCTTTAATTGGGATTACATCACCTTGGATAGTACCAACTCCTAAGCTATGTAAATTAAATTTTCCTTTCTGTACTAATCGCAAACTATCTTTGAAATCTTGTTCATCAAAATCCCCATCACTGATCAGCAATAAATGTGGAACTGCATTCATAGTTTGCCCTTTTAGCCAATTAACTGCATTTTCAATAGCTAAAGTAAGACGGCTACCTTGAATTGGTAATAAATCAATATCAATTTCATACAATAAATGGCGTAAGGTTTGATAATCATCTGTCAAAGGAGCTACTAAATGTGGAATACCAGCAAACACTAATAATCCAATATATATATTTTTATCTTGATTTAGTAAATCTTCAATATCTTGTAAGGCTTGTTCTAAACGAGAATGAGGTAGGTCTGTAACTCGCATAGATTCAGATAAATCTAGTAAAATCATTAAGTTGGCATTTTGTCGCCAAACTTCTTGTTTTTCATAATCCCAACGTGGGCCTGCTAATGCTAATACACCAAACAACCATAACAATGCCCACCAAATATATTTTTTAAAATTTATTTTTGCTAATGAGTTTGAATTAACTAATAAATGTGGTAATAGATTAGGATCAGCAAATTGCCGTACTCTTCTATTATGATTAACACGTAATTTTAATACAAAAACTATAAAAGCTATTATTACTGGTATAATAAGGGCAAAAAACCATATTGGATTAGCAAAGTTAAACTCTGAAAAGATCATGTTCCTAAATTCTTTACATTTTAAGTCTTATCCAAAAGTATAACATATAATTTATGCACATTTGTAAATGTTATGCTCATCTTTTTTATAATTAACTTAAATAAATATTTAAAAAATTCTAAAGTTAATTATAGTAAGTTGATATTTAATGGATATTATATTGTACTTAAGTTAATATTACTTCATTTAAATCCATAAAATTACTTAATTGATTTGATAAATAGAATATTTCCTAAAAAATAGTAAAATATATAATCCCTAATCAAGACTGTCTATAACAAGCATTCGTAATTAAGAATTATTAACAAAGGAGCCATAATGGCAGAATACCCAGATATTGATCCACAAGAAACTCAGGAATGGATGGATGCGTTAGAAAGCGTATTAGCCAATGATGGTGAAGAACGGGTTCATTTCTTATTGGAAAAAATGATTGACAAAGCTCGTCGTTCTGGAACTTACATTCCTCATAGTGCTAACACTGCTTATGTCAACACAATTCCTTACAACCAAGAAGAACATACTCCAGGTGATTCTGAATTAGAATGGAAAATCCGTTCCTTAATTCGCTGGAATGCTATGGCAATGGTGGTACAAGCCAATCGTCAAAGTTCAGAATTGGGTGGTCATATAGCCACTTTTGCCTCCATTGCAACTTTATATGATGTTGGTTTTAATCATTTTTTTCATGCAAAATCAGCTAATCATGGTGGAGATGTAATTTATTTCCAAGGCCACTCAGCTCCAGGTATTTACGCACGAGCCTTTCTGGAAGGTCGTCTGACTGAAGAACAGATGTTAAACTTTCGTCAAGAAGTGAATGGCAACGGCTTATCATCTTATCCACATCCTTGGTTGATGCCAGATTTTTGGCAATTTCCTACTGTATCTATGGGTTTAGGGCCAATCATGGCAATTTACCAAGCTCGATTTATGAAATATCTGCATGACCGAGGCATTGCTAATACTGAAAATAGGAAAATTTGGGTATTTACTGGTGATGGAGAAATGGATGAACCAGAAGCCTTGGGAGCAATTGCATTAGCTGCTCGAGAAAAGTTAGACAATTTAATTTTTGTAGTTAATTGTAACTTGCAACGATTAGATGGCCCAGTGCGTGGTAACAGCTCTATAATTCAAGAATTGGAAGGAGATTTTCGTGGATCAGGTTGGAATGTTATAAAAGTAATTTGGGGATCGTATTGGGATTCGTTATTAGCACGAGATAACAAAGGTTTACTCCGCAAACGGATGGAAGAAGCAGTTGATGGTGAATATCAAAATTATAAAGCTAAAGGTGGTGCTTATACTAGAGAGCATTTCTTTGGCAAATACCCAGAACTGAAAGAGATGGTTGCCAATATGACTGACAATGATATTTGGCGATTAAATCGGGGTGGCCATGATCCACATAAGATTTATGCGGCCTATGCTGCTGCTGCTAAACATAAAGATCAGCCAACAGTCATTATTGCCAAAACTGTGAAAGGTTATGGTATGGGTGCTTCTGGAGAGGGTCAAAATATCACTCATCAACAAAAGAAGATGGGACAGAATGATATTCGTAGTTTCCGGGATCGATTTAATTTGCCAATTCCTGATGAAAAGTTGGCAGACGTACCTTTTTATAAGCCAGCTGATGATAGTCCAGAAATGAAATACTTGCATGAACGACGGCAAGCTCTAGGAGGTTATTTACCATCTCGTAATAAAATTGCAACTCCGATTGAAGTACCAAAATTGAGTGCATTTGATTCCATGTTGCAAGGTAGTGGTGATCGGGAAATGTCAACTACCATGGCGTTTGTGCGAATATTATCAACTTTAATTCGGGATAAAAAAATGGGCAAATACATCGTGCCTATTGTTCCAGATGAAGCTCGTACTTTTGGTATGGAAGGTCTATTTCGGCAAATTGGAATTTATTCTTCGCAGGGTCAATTATATGAACCACAAGATGCTGATCAGGTTATGTATTATCGGGAAGATAAGAAAGGTCAAATTATTGAAGAAGGTATTTGTGAAGCTGGCGCAATGTCATCTTGGATAGCGGCTGCAACAGCTTATAGTACTCATGCAGTCAATATGGTACCATTTTATGTATTTTACTCCATGTTTGGCTTTCAACGAATTGGTGATTTAGCTTGGGCTGCTGGTGATATGCGGGCTAGAGGGTTTTTAATTGGTGGTACAGCCGGTCGTACTACTTTAGCTGGCGAAGGTTTACAGCATCAAGATGGTCATAGTTTGATGACAGCTTCCACCATTCCCAACTGTATATCTTATGACCCAACTTTTTCCTATGAAATGGCGGTTATTATTCAAGATGGTTTGCAACGGATGTACAAAGAGCAGGAAAATATCTTCTACTATATCACTGCAATGAATGAAAATTATACTCATCCAGCAATGCCAGAAGGAGTTGCAGAAGGCATTCTTAAAGGTATGTATTTGTTCAAAGAAAGAACTACTGGAGAGCTTAAAGTTCAACTATTAGGTAGTGGAGCGATTTTACGGGAAGTAATTGCAGCAAGTGCCTTGTTGGCTGAAGATTTTGGAGTATCAACTAATATATGGAGTGTAACCAGTTTTAATGAATTGCATCGGCAAGGTAATGATGCTGAACGTTGGAATATGTTACATCCAGAAGCAGAACCTCGTACAACTTATATTGCTGAATGCCTGCAAGATCGTAAAGGACCAATTATTGCCGCAACTGACTATATTCGAGCTTATCCAAATCAAATTCGGTTTGGCATTCCACATCAATATTATTATGTATTGGGTACGGATGGATTCGGACGCAGTGATTCCAGGAAGCAATTGCGGAAGTTCTTTGAAGTGGATCGTTATAATATAGCAGTTGCAGCCCTTAAAGGGTTAATGGATATGGGTAAATTACCAGCCAGCAAAGTTACAGAAGCTATCCAAAAATATGGCTTAGATGCTGACAAACCAAATCCAATCACAGTTTAAGGGGAAGATTATGTTGCAAGAAATAAAAATTCCTGATCTTGGTGATTTTAAAGATGTGCCAGTATTGGAGATTTTGATTAATGTTGGTGATACTATTGAACCAGAGCAATCCTTGGTGATTTTAGAAAGTGATAAGGCTTCGATGGAAATCCCTTCTTCTCAGGCTGGAACTGTGCAGGAAATCAAGCTGAAAGTTGGTGATATAATTAATGCAGGAGATGTGATCGTTACTGTAGAAACTACAGAAGCTGTTGTTTCAGAAATAATTGAAAAACTAACTCAACCAATCGTAGAATCTGCAATTATAGAACCTGTCACTACATCAGAATCTCATATTCCTAATGCAGTGACTTCTAGTGAAATTAGAAAACCACATAATTTGCCATCTTTTCCAAATGATCCGGTTAAAGTTAAATCTCCAGTCCATGCTGGACCGGCAGTACGTCATTTAGCTAGAGAGCTTGGAGTTGATTTACTTAAAGTTAAAGGTAGCGGCCGAAATCATAGGATTCTGAAAGAGGATTTACGAGCTTTTGTCAAACAGGTAATGACTGAAAACAATGTTCCAGCCATGTCTTTTAGTGGTTCTGGGATTCCACAATTGCCTGAGATTGATTTTAGCCAATTTGGAGAAACTACTACTGAACCGTTGAGTCGGATTAAAAAAATATCTGGTAATCATTTACATACTGGTTGGCTGAATATTCCGCATGTTACCCAGTTTGATGAGGTTGATATTACTGAATTAGAAATTTTCCGTAAGGATTTGTCCAAACAACGTGATATTAAAATGACTTTATTAGCTTTTATTCTTAAAGGTTGTGCGTCAGCATTGCAGGAATTTCCTAATTTTAATGCCTCATTAGATAGTAGTAAAGAGAATTTAATTTTGAAGCATTATTGTAACATTGGAGTGGCAGTTGAAACTCCTAATGGTTTGATGGTTCCAGTGTTGAAAGATGTAAATAAAAAAGGGCTATTTGAGCTAGCTGGAGATTTGAAGGATTTGAGTCAGAAAGCTAGAAATGGAAAGTTATTAGCGAATGAAATGAAAGGAGGTTGTTTTACTATCACTAGTTTAGGCGGAATTGGTGGTACATCTTTCACACCAATTATCAATGCTCCAGAAGTCGCTATTTTAGGGGTTTCTCGTTCTAAAAAACAGCCGATTTATATTGATGGTAAATTTGAGCCACGTTTGATGTTACCGCTATCTTTGTCATACGATCATCGAGTGATTGATGGGGCTGATGGAGTACGATTTACTCAGTATTTGAGCTTTATCTTATCAGATGTGAGAAGGTTGTTATTATAATTTTAACTAATTGACATATCATTAATTGTGAATGGCCAATGATTAATTGTTAATGAAAATCAAAACCATTAGTAATTAATCATTCTTCATTCACTAATTCACAATTAAATAAGATAATCCCGAACACCTATGAATATTTTTTATTAAGAATAAACAAGTCATAATTATAGTCTTTTTCATATGAAAATTTTTTGTAAATATTTATAATATATGAAATTTGACTTTATGTTATGACTATAATAACATTGCATATTCAAGATTATATATTCAACTAACTTTTATACTGTTAAGTTTGCCAGCAAATTATTAGGAACAAATATGCGAATTAAATTAACAAAAGAAGCTGTAATAAAAGCAATTCAAGTTTTAGAACAACAAAATATTTATCCTTCGATTGAGAGAATTCGTAAAATCACTGGTGGTTCAAGCAAACGTATTTCACAATTAAGAAAAGAACTTGAAAACGTGATTACTACTACAGTTGAAAATGTTGAATCTAAAATTATGTCACAAGATGCTGTTTCACGTATTGAATTACGCATGATGCAGATGGAAATGTTATTTACTCAACGTTTTGCCGACATTGATGCTAAATTTGCTCTCAAAAATGATGTGGCTAATAAGAGTAATATAATCTCAGAATTACAAGATGAAAATAAAAGCTTGAAATCAAAAAATTCTTTACTTATTAAACAATTAAACCAAGAATTAACTAGAGTTAAAGAAATAAGTAAGTTATTACAGCAAGCTAATAGTAAAGTTACTGAATTGGAAAAACTTAAAAATACAAATAGTCATACTGAAAATGAAATTGATATAAAAAACAAGGTAATTCAACAGTTTAATATTCTTATGGAAGCTCAATGGGATGAAAAACAAAATGCAGAAATTGCTTTACAAAAAGTTGCACGACAGTGGTTAATGGAAAAATGGCCTGAAGATTCACATTTGTTAGATAATGCTGTATTAGATAGCAATATTAATGAACAACGTTATGTAATTGTTTCTATTTCAAAAAATATTAAAACAGAACAGGTTTATATTGTACATTGCCTTATTTTTTATCGTGATACAGAAAAATTAGTAAGACAACGTAAGGATTATGTTAAAGCTAAAGCTGCACATGATAAAGCTCACCAATTGTTGAATGGTTAGTGGTGGAATATATCGTCTTCACATTGTTGTTCATCCATATCTGGACAATGAAGCCAATCTGGTAATGGGGTTATTTCACCATTCATGTCCCAGCCTTGTTGAATCGCTAATTCATTAAGATAATCAATTCGTTCTTGATTTTGAGGATGGCTAGTAAAATATTGGGAAACTTGCGGAAATTCTTCATCTTCAAATTCTTTGAATCCATTGAAAAAATCCAGACTATGACCGCCATGTCCATAATGACTTACTACTCTGGCTAAACCATATTCATCGGCTTCAGTTTCTTGATTTCTGCTATAATGCAATATAGTTAATTCACCAGTCCAAGATACAATACTTGATAATCCTTCTGATGAGCTGGAAGTACCAATACCAACAGTTGCTAAAGCAGATATAATAACTAAAGAACGGCCTAAACTCTTAAGTGGGTCTTTATTTTGAAAATGACCTAGTTCATGAGCTAGTACAAAAGCTAATTCGTTTTCTGATTTTACTTCTCGTAGTAAACCAGTATTTATTAAAACATGTCCACCAGGCATAATTGCGGCATTGACGATATCAGTATCAAGCAGATGAATAGTGAGAGGCAGTCGAAGATTTTCTTCTGTGTCTAACATATCATGTAATAATTCATCTAAATAGTAAATTCGTCTATCATCTATAATCTCAGTTTCGGCAATTGTGTTATATAATAGATCACCAACTCGTTTTTCATTGTCTGGACTAATTTTAGTGGCTAACCAACTTGCAGTATAACCTAACGCTATAAAAATAATACCACTTACTATTACAACGCTACTTAATAAGTAAATAAAATTAGTTAATGGATGACGACGAGTTACATTAGCATTTTCTGTTATTGGTAACTCTTTTGGCACATATTTAATACTCATTTTATTCCTGTTCCATATGCAATTACCTCAACAGAACCTGGATCAGTTTTACCACCAAACCGACCACCTATAGCTACCGTATCTAAACGAACATTTAAAACTTGAGTTGCTCCCCATTCAATTGCTTCTTCTTGCATTCTTAATACTGCTTCTCGACGACTTCTATCCAATAAGCTTTCATACACAACAATCCTACCTCCTACCAAATTTCTCAACATTGCCGAAAATTTTTTAAAATAATCAATTGAAATTACTACACTACCAATTAATAATTTAGTTTCTGTAATATCGTCTGGTAAAGCTTGCTTGCTAAAACTTGCTACTGGTAGATTTAATACCTTTTTTTCTCGTTTTTGTAAATCCCGAAAATGACGTTTTTCTCGATAACTACCAATTAAATATCCTAAAATTAATAAAATTAATAAAAAAATAATTTCCAGTGTATTGTCCATAATTATTCCACTTTCACTGCAGTCCCATAAGCAAATAGTTCGGCTGCTCCTTGGGCAATTGAAGATGTTGCAAAACGAATGTTAACTACAGCATTTGCTCCTTTTTGAGTTGCTTGCTGTTCCATACGTTCAATTGCATCTTCACGAGATTCTTGTAATAGTTCAGTATAAGCTGTAAGTTCTCCACCCACAATATTTTTTAAACCAGCTAAAATATCTTTACCGATGTGTTTAGCACGGACAGTACTGCCTTGGACAAGACCATAATGTTCTATAATATTTTTACCAGGCACAGTTTCTAAGGTTGTTAAAATCATATTATTATCCTAGGTTGATATCTAAGTTTCAAAATTGAGTATAAACTGATGTTATTAAAAATACAATAATATTGGTTATGATTATATAAATATTGTGAGCAAGAAATTTACATTATCTTAATTGTAGGTAAAGCTTTATTAATATCTTGTAATGGTCCTAGTGGATTTCTTTTATCTTCAATCTCAGATACATTAGGTTCTCCACTCCATACTTTATGTACAACTAAATCTCCTTTTAATACAATTAAAGCATTAAATTTCCAACCTCTGGTAAGGGTTTTTCTTCTAAAATTAAATAAATCTAAGAATACATTACCGTATCGTTTAGAACTAAGAACTTTAGGATTAACTTCATAGCCTTGGCAAAATTCCCTAACTTTTAAACATTGTTGAACTCCTACATCAAGGTCTTGCATACGGATAGATTGATTAGGCATAAATTTTTCTATTAATTCTAAATAGGTAATCAATTTTACATTTGGGGTTTCAAAAGGATCAAAACCAAGTCGTTTTAAATCTTCACTAGTAGTTTTATTTGCTTCTATTTTATCAAAAGAACGTTTCGCATCTTCAAAAGTTTTCCACGGTGATTTTGTTGTTTGCTTCATAGAAGGCAACATACCAGCACAACTTGTAATAGATAATATACATATAAAAACAATTATTTTATTCATAAACTCACCCACTAAAAAACCCCGTTGATTTTTAAAATCTAACGAGGTTTATTAAAATCTGACTAAGAAGCTTATACCATTCAAGTTTTTTAAATGGAATAACTAATAATTACTTAATTTTTGCTTCTTTAGAATCAGTTCCACCTTGATTATCTTTCCATGTAATTTTTAAGGTGTCCCCTTTGGCAGCACCTTTAATTTTAAAAGACCAATAAGGATTTTTAGAAACAGCACCACTCCAAATAGCAGACATTACTACTTTGTCTCCATGAGTACATTCTATTTCTTTGATAAAATGTGCTGGTACTAATGCTCCAGTTTCTAAATCTTTACGTACCCCATTTTCCATAGGGTGTTTGATTAAAGCTTTAACCTCTGTAATCCCATCTTTTTCTTTGGCTTTAATACGTATTGATGCCATATAATTCCTCCTTTTAATTAACCAGCACAACCGCCTTTTGCAACTGTGACTGATTTACGGGTACTATACAAATTACCATCTTGAGTTTTTACTATTACTATTAAATCCGATTTTTTAGCCATTTTAATCCGAGTTTTTAACCAAGGAACTGAATTTTCAGTAAAGTTAAATTGGCTTACCAATGGTATTGGATTATTTTCTACGATAATAGTAATTGATTCAACATTTTCCAAAGAGGTTGATATTTCGACTGGTACTACAGCACCATTTTCAGCAGTTTCAGGCACATTAAGAGTGATTTTATCACTATCTTTAGCCTCTTTTCCTGCAAATAAAGCCATCAAAGCTTCATCAGTGGTTTTAGCTTGAAAAGCTATATCAGGCCAATCTGCCATTGAAGGTAGTACTGCTGTTCCAAGTACTAATGCTCCACCAGTGGCTAAAATATTTTTTAAAAAGTTCCTACGTGGTGTATTCATCCAAATTTTCCTCCTAGATGAAAAAGAAATTAACTATTGCCAATATAACCTATTAAATATAAATTATCAAGGCATGCTTCAAATTACAAAAAAAATCTATAATATTTCTCTTAATTACTGAACTGAATATTACGCAGATATAGATTTTATGTAGGATGTAATGAATTTAAGAATCATATCAAGGTACTGTATCCTACTTAGAAATAAGTTGTACTATATCATAATCAGCTACTTTAGACATTTTAACTTCTTGATTTAAAGTAGCACGTATAATGCGTAATTCTGTATTAGATGGATGTGCTTCAATTTGGTTACAAATATTTTCTATCGCATCATACCATATTCCAGCCTTTGCATAAGTTTTATACCACTGTTCTTGTGGTGTTTGCTGTAATTTAGTGGTTAAATTTTCCGATGCTGGTGTATACTTAATAGTTCCACTACTTAATAAATCACCAGAACGCTGTTTTGGATCGGGAACAATTACCACGAACCATTCATATTCTGCATCAGGTTTAAGAGATATATTGTAATCGGCTAAACTCAATCTATGCATGCCAGCTTCATGAACTCCTTCTGATGGTAAACCAATAAATAATTCTAAAGTTGGTTCAACCGATCCAATTTCATTCAAAGAAAATTCAATTATACCATCCCAAACATCAGACATATACCAATAAAGATTTGGTTGAGAAGCAGTAGTCAAACCAGTATGCTGCGGAGCAAGTGGAGCCATAAGTTTTGGAAATGCTAATGGTTGTTGAATTTCTTCTGCTACTGTTTCATCACCCCTAAGCCCCCTAAGCCCACGAAGGCCTCTAAGTCCACGAAGACCTCTAAGTCCACGAAGGCCTCTAAGTCCACGAACGCCTCTGACTCCACGAACGCCTCTAACTCCCCTGACTCCACGAACGCCTCTAACTCCACGAACGCCTCTGACTCCACGAACTCCTCTGACTCCACGAGATACGCTTCCATTTTCTCCATTTACAAAACCTGCTTCTCTTCTACGTAATGGAGCATCTAATGTAAGTGGATAGTATAATTTAGTTTCTTTATCAGTAATATGGCTACTATCAGCAATTGCTGTATTTATACTACTGAAAGAAAAAGCAACGACACAACTAGTTAAAAATGCTTTTAATATATTCATAATATATTCCAGATTTTATCATACATAGTATATGATTATATATTGTTTTATAGACGAAACGCAAGAAACACACCATAAAGTTACTTAGTAATATAAATTGTAGTCTATAAATATAAAAATTTCTATTATTAATAACTGATGTTACGCAGAAAGCTACCTTCTATGCCATCTCCTTATTAACGTGGGGAGCAATTACCAGTTCCTCCCCTAAGTTAGGAGGGATTAGAGGAGGTCAATAATCTGTCTGCATAATATTAGTTAATAATTTAAAATTTACTAAATATAATTAAGGTTATTACACAAAATACTTCCAAACAGGTATAGATATGAAAATTACATTATTTGTATCTAATAAATTTAGACTCAATTAATTATAAAATATGTTTGTGCAATGTTAGTTACAATATTAAACTTTGGATAAAAATAATGAAATCACATTGTTGGATATGGAATGTTAGTAAAATAAACAAGAAATACTTTATAGAACAACTTAAAATAAATCAAGTGATCGGGCAAGAATGCGGTTATAATAAAAGAATAAACTTACATTATCTTAATGCTAAAAATAGAAAAAATTTGATTAATGAAGAATGGTACATATGGGACAATTGTAAAATGATGCTAATTGATATTAAAAAAAATGATTTAATTATTATAAAAAATATTCCAGATTATGATTATTTTACCATAGTTAAAATAGTAGGAAAATATAGATTTAATCTTTCTCCTAAAAAAGGGAATTTGAGTCATTTTTTACCAGTTGAAATATTAGGAGAATTTTATAAATATTCAAAAATTGTTCCTTCATCATTATTACGAGCTTTAAATAGAGAAATGCATCCAATTCACATGACTCGTAATTATCAATGTGACACTATTAAAAATTTAGTTTTACAATTCAATAAAAACCCCAAAATTACTAAAAAATCTGCCAATTTTATAATTCAATTATGGCAATGGGAAGTAGAACATTTGGGATTTATAGGAGCTATTTTTCTATTTATCATTGCATTTTTTGAAGTTGCATCATCCATAGAAGGTGCTGTAGTCGATTTTGACAGATTTGTAAATATTATTAGATTTTGGTAATGCACAGAATATAGCAATTCTTAATTAAATCCAAAAAAATAATGCAAATTAAGTGTTGAAAAAAGCATTTAAAATCAAGTAAAAGAGACTAGTTAAAAGCTAATAATTAGTAGCAGCTATAGCATATCCCGTTTGTATAATAGCCATAGATACAATTGAAATAACAAACAAAGTATAAAAAATGCCAGCATCTTATTAAATA
>JASFYV010000251.1:0-9275 GCA_045046925.1 Candidatus Marithrix sp.
ACCTATCGCTCTTTTAAATTCTTCTTCTTTTAATTTCTTTGCTTTTTCATATTTCATTACTCTATTATTTTTGGTTTTTTTACTTTTGCAAGAGGTCTAATAAATATGCCTAGGAAAATAAAAGCTAATTGTGGTTTTTGTTTCCTAATTGGATTTAAATAATTGATTAAAATCATAAAATACCGATAAATTCAATAATCTAGCCAAACCTACTTAAAAGTAAAGTTCCAGAATACACCAAAAATTTCCAGAATAAAATCCAAGATGAACTTGGATAATCAAGTTAGGTAAAATTGCTTAATGCAGCCATTTAATCCCTTATTAAGAGAAGAATTACTAAATAAAATAGATAGGAAATGTACAATCCAGCTTAAATCCATAAACTGGTTAACCACTAAAGTATCTATAAATGAATTAGCAGATAAATTTCCATTAACCAGTGACAAATTTCTGCAATTATTTGAACATGGTTTTATAGTTTTATTGGGAGAAGCCAGCATAGGCAAAAGTTTAGCCGTATTACATCGCTAAAAAATTAATTACCAAAGCTAGAAAAAACTTAGAAAAACCAATACCATTAATATTTCACTTAGCAGACTGGGCAACAAAATCACTATCGTTTGAAAATTGGTTAAAGCAACAACTAACCTTTTTAGGTATGGCAGAAAAATGTATAAATACTGACTTTGAAACTTTAATTATTGAACAACGTTGTATATTCTTTTTAAATGGTTTTGACAATTTGTATCCATACAAACATGATATTTGCTTGCGAGAAATAAATAACTTTATTCTTAAACAAGGTGAATATCATTTAGATGGACTGGTAATTATTAGTCGCCCGGATGAATATAAACATGCTGAAAAATTATTATCGGATGAATCGCAATTTAATAAAAATAATGGTAGTCCTAAAATAGGTAGTGGTGACCATTTAAAATTATAATAAAATTAATGTATTAACAAACTTACCACTACTATATTTAGGACTATCAAATAGATATGTTAGTGCAACCTAATGCCTATATTTAAAAATATCAAATTCGTAAAATAAATTTCTCCTACTAAAACAGATAGTTTATTACCTTTGAAAAAATAGAAAATTAATTTAATCCTAATATTTATATTACTTTGCATCACTTTAGGTAGTTAAATGCTATAATTTATTATGCAATCTTGCAAATATTTCGAGAGTAATGGAAACTGATCATTTATTCCTAATCTCTTAATTCTAATAGGATATTTATGAATACAACCTATCTACAACGACAGCTTTTTATGCTGTTAGCATTGCTTGTTTTTACTATACCAGGCTACACAACTACTTTTTATGTTAGTAATAATGGTAATGATACTAATGCTGGTACTAGTGAAAATACTGCTTGGCAAACAGTAAAACAACTTAATCAAGCTTTAAAAGATAAAATAGTTCAAGATAAAGATACAATTCTATTTCGACGTGGTGATACTTTTTATGGCCAAGTTTATTCTACTCTAGTGAAAGCTGAAAACAGGGTAGTTTTTGGTGCTTATGGTAATCCAGCTGATCGTAAGCCTATTATTAGTGGTATGTTACCGATCAATGGTTGGACTAAAGCTACCGTTAATGGTGCTAGTGTATGTCAAACTAAAATATCTGAATTACCTCCGATTGCGGAAAAAAAATCCAGTAGCTTCTTAGCACAAGATATGATTGCCGGTAAAATCCAAACCTTACCACAATATCTATTTTTAGATGATAGATTACAAACATTAGCTCGTTATCCAAATCAAGGGTTTTTATTTGTTGATGACAATACCAGCAAAAAAAGTAAAACTATTAAAGATACTGAACTTGCTAATGTACCTAATCTAAATCAATGGATTGGTGGCGATATAATTCTTAGAACCACTAATTGGACTTATGGCAAAATGGACATTAAAAAGATTACCAAAAATTCTTTAACTTCCTCTAAAGAACTGGTGGGTCAAAGTGGATTAGCTATTAACAATGGTTATTTTATCCAAGGAAAATTAGCTGGTTTAGATGTTCCTGGAGAATGGTATGGTGATGAATCTAAACTTTATTTTGTTCCTCCAACTGGTACTAATTGTTCTGATTTAAACAACAGAGTTAAGGTTTCTGTATTTGAAACAGCATTCCAATTATCCAATAATATTACGATTCAAAACCTACAATTAGAAGGCTATAATCAAAAAGCTGTAAAAATTACTTCTACAAAACAAGGCATTATAGTAGATAGTTGTAGCATATTAAATAGTCATGCTGGAATTATTGGTTCAGATAATGCGAATGTTTCAATAACTAACAATACCTTGATGAATTTATTTGATGTTGGTATTTCATTTTGGCCAGCGACTAATACTACTATTTCTGGAAATGTATTAGAAAATATAGGCTTACATCCTGGAGTTGGTGGTTCTTTTGTAGGAATTAAAATCGGTTCGGGAAATCCTAAAACAGCAATTAAGAATGTTATTTCTTATAATCAATTAAGGAATATTGGTTATGCTGGAATTATGTTTCGAGTTGGTGATGGCAACAAAAAAAATGCTAATACCCTAGAAAATAATGTTATTAAACATGCACTGTCAGTTTTAGCAGATGGTGGCAGTGTTTATATGCAGAGTTCTAATGGAATAATTGTCAGAAATAATATTTTGATTGATGCGATTGGCAGTAAAGAAAGTTGGAATCAAGGCGTAGGCCATAAAGAATATACTAGTTATGCCTTTGGAATTGCATATTATGGAGAAAATCCTAATAATCAAATTATCAACAATACGATTATTGATCATGATGAAGCTTTCCATTCTAGTGTTGACAGTGAAAATACCATTTTAACAAATAACACCTTTTATAATAATACTTCGTATCAAGCTAAATTTGGGATTCCGAAAGATTTTTCTGGCAACTTAAAATATACGGTTAAAAATAATATTTTTTATGCTAATGATCCATTTTCATGGGTAATGCGGCAAAATGCCAATAATAAGAATAACTTCAAGTTTGGAGATTTTGCTAATAATTACTATTGTAATCCATATTCATTTAATCGTTATGCCGGTTGGTATCTTAGTAATGATGCTGGCAATTCTGCTGGTAGTATCATTTGGCGATGGCAGAAAACAGCTCCAGTTAATAGATTCCTTGATTTAGCAAGTTATAAAAGTTTATCTAAACAAGATGGAAATACTAAAACTGATTTAGAAAAATGGACAGTAATTAAAGTTGGTAATGACTTATACGAAGCCCAAGATAAATTAAGTGATAATTATATTACTAATTCTACTTTTGATTCTGCTACAGCACCTTGGGAAGTTGACACTGGAATTATTTCGGCAGAAAATAAATCTGGAATGAATGGTAAAGCACTCAGAGTTCAAGCAACTACTAAAGATTCACGAACTAGGATCAATAGTGGAGCTACAATTCCATTGGAAGAAGGACAGTATTATTTGTTCCAATTCACTATTATGAGCGATGACTATACTTCTATACAAGTTGGTCATAAAGAAAAGATCAATGAAAGCTCTAGTAAAGGATTTGGTGATAAAATGGTTTTTCCAGTTGGACCTGAGAAAAAGACTCATTCATATATTTTTCAAGCTAATGGTATAAAAGGAGATATAAGGATGTTCTTCTATTCATATAAAGGTGATCCTGATTATTGGATAGATGATTTATCGTTGTTTAAAGTTAGTTTGAAAAAAGCTATGGAACCAACTGAAAGGTCAAAAATATTTATTAATCCTACTCTTAAAGAAGAAACTATTTCTTTACGTGGAATTACCTACCGTGATTTAGATGGAAAAAATGTCCAAGGCAATATTAAATTAAAACCATTTTCCTCTAAAATATTAGTTTATAAATCTGGTGTTGTACCTGCTTTGGCAGCACCGACTGTATTTATTAATAAAAATATAGGTAGTTCTGATCCTTGGAAAACGGTAACTGCATCATGGAATAAAGTAGTTGGAGCAGTAGGTTATAGATTATATTATGCCCCGGCTGATAGCACTGGACAGCCTGATGTAAATAATATAGGAATGATTAATATGGGTAATCAAACAGGTTTTTCAGTTGAGTTACCACCTGGTCTAGCTTTATTTATTGCAGTCAGAGCTTATGGAAATAAAGTTGAAAGTGATTACTCTAACATTGGTTATTTCACAGTTCCATAGTTATTGATAGTTATAAGATTTAGAAAGGTTAAGCATCCCTCGTTTCTCTCCTAAGTTGAGAAGGAATGGGGGAAGTTTAGCCGGTTTCATTTCATTGCATCGATTTTGCTCGGTTCTCGTCTTTCCTTACTCCATTGTTGTTCTTGGTACTTGATTAATGTCATCAGTTGTTCAATAGTTTTCAAACCTTTTAAAGTCCCGGTAAGACTGGTATTGGTTAGCGTTATTTCATTTGGATTTGTATTATCAAGAGAAGCTAGATAGCAAATATTACCAGTTTCATTAGTATCGATCTCAACTAAGTTACTTTTCCCTAAATCCTCGCTAATGGTTAAACTAACATCGCTATCTTTAAAACGAGCTTTTTTACCTGCTTGCACCATACCATAATCCCAACAAAATAATCTTATGAATTTCATATCAGTTAAATTATTGATATTTAAAACTTCTTCTTTATGACCTTTAGTATCACCAACTCCTTCATCTTTATTTAAGCAGATATAAGGAAAGGTATCTAAACTACCTAATTGGCCAAAATAAATTAAGCCACGTTGGTTGGTTTTGGATTCATAAATAGCTGCTAAATCAAAATCTGCGGCTGTTGTCCATTGCATAGAGATGGTCAATTTCTTGATATTACTAACAATGTATTCTTGACCTTTGCGATTAAGTTGCATATATAACCTCATTTGTTGTCTAAGTATAATATTGGAATCCAAATCTAACAGGTTTGAACTCCAAAAAATGTTAAAATCTGTGCTTAAATTACTTGTCACATGGTAATGTTTTAATAAACTTAATAACTGCTTGAGCCATATTTTCAAGAGTATCATCATCTTGCTGTTTCAGTTCATAAGCAATATTTGATTCAACATCTTCTTGTTTTCCAAGCCTACAGAGAGTATCTAAAGTATTAATATCTTTGCTGATTTCTATTACTTTATCTTTAACTTCGTCTGCAATCTGTTTTAGTGATTTAGCTCTTTTTATGTCATATTTGCTAAAAAAGGGTAAAAATTCACTTTCCACAGCTGGAATATTTTGTACCTTATAAGAAATTAAAGCTACTCGGCACGCAAAAGATAATGTCGGATATTCGTTACTATCAAGCCTACATTTTTCTTTGGGAAATTTGGATTTTTTAGGAGCAACTTTTTGAAAATCTTTAAAAATACTTCTCAATCTTTTTTGTGTTTCAACTATATTGGACAAATTAGTGTCATCAGAAAAATTGGTAAGGTCTTTTTCTAAATAGTTACGTGGAAAATGACCATTATTTACAGGCACAAACAATAACGAAACGGACAAGGCTTTGCCTTTAGCATCCTTCAAATCTTCTAGTGCTTGTTCTATTTCAGATTCGTTGAATAATTCTTTCAATGCTTGTTCAGAACCATCTTTTTTCCAGCCAATCGATTTAAGCTCGTCCAAAAACTGTTTATGGTAGTCAGGCTTTGGAGGTTTTTTTGAATGGCAAATTATATCAGGCAAATATCCTTTTTGACATAGTTTGGAATAAAAATCACCAAGAAATCCTGTTTTAGCAGCAAATGCCACAAATAAAGCAATTATTACAACACTTAAAAAAATGAAAATCCATCTCGTTGCTGATGTTTTATCTCTTGTTTTATGAATTTGAGATAGCCACGTTTCTACTTGTTTATTTCCTTCATAGGTTTTGAGTGCATATGGAAATTCGTCATATTGTTCCAAATATTGTTCCAATAATTGTTTGGCATCTTGCAAGCGATTATTTTTAACATTATATTCTACTTGTTTTCCCAATTTTTCAATTACAATTGTTTTGAAACTATCTTTTAATGCTTTTAAACTCGCATCTTCTTGACGATTTTTCAATAATTTAGCAGCCACCAAAAAATTTCCGTGTTGCATATTATTGTCATATATTTTCTCAAATTGTTTCCATTCTTGTTGATTAGCAATTTGTACTGTTTTTAGGGGCATAAATTATTTTTCCTTTTTAATGGTTGTTAAATAGAGATTAATGGCTGTATATAAAGGTTTTTCAGATTTTAAATAATGATTAAGGGATTTATCAATAGTATCAATAGTATTACTATTTTTAATACCATCTTTAAAACTTTTCCAAGATTTTTGTATATTATCGGAATTACTTTGTAAGTCTTCGCAAATATCAATCAGTTTATTTGCTTGTGTTGAAGTATTATTAAATAACTCTTTATCATCACAATCTACATTATTCAGCAATTCAGTAATCTGTTTTTTTAAATCTTCATTATTAAATGGTGCAGTAGTCTCCTCTGTAACAGTTGATGGAGTTCCAAGTGTATCATTAGCAGGTTGATTTTCAGAACTATCTATATTTTTTATTT
This sequence comes from Candidatus Marithrix sp., assembly GCA_045046925.1. Taxonomy (GTDB): domain Bacteria; phylum Pseudomonadota; class Gammaproteobacteria; order Beggiatoales; family Beggiatoaceae; genus DRQV01. The sequence continues at coordinate 6,540 of JASFYV010000251.1, forward strand.
TAGTTTTTTCAGAAGAGGTGATTAAAAATCCTATTCCCAATACCACTAAAATTCCAACCACACCAGCAATAAGTTTTAACTTATTAGAAGTAAGCTTCGATAACAAAGACTTTTTTTCTGAATATGAGAATTTAGACCAAATATTAAAATCTTTTTCCCACTCAATTAATTCTGGACGGCGTACCAGTAATTCCTTACCGTCCCTATTCCAATCAATAGTTTCAGTTATAAAGGTTTCTATATCAATACAAGCTAATTTTTGTTCAATTTTTTGACATTCAACATCAGAAAGTTGTTTAATATCAATACCAACTAATACTAATATCTCTTTACCTTTGCGTCCTGAAATAGATTGTGCTGTTTCAGAACTCACAGCAATATAATCATCACCTTGCAGATTACGACGAGCTGTAGCAATGAACTTAGTAATCTTGCTTTCAGAGAGACTGTTATCATCAGCAACAATAAAGCGATGATTCCACTTACCAGCACGCGGCGTCTCTATGAGCAATTGTAATTTATTCATCTTATCCCATGCCATATTGGTAAATCAGGTGCTTTTGGATAACCAAGAACTTTGAAATATGCTGTACCAGTTTCAACACCATCATCTTTACGACGAAGTTTTAAATCATAATCATTAGCTAACTCTGAAACTGATTTTCTTATTTTGCCTTGACCATTATCATCATCAAAAATTATATCTTTTTCCAAAACAGTCATCTCAATTTTTATTCGTTCCGAAGGTTTAAATGAGAACCTGTCTGATGTACCAACAATTCCAGTTGAGTTTGAGCTGTCAATATCAGGTTTCTTAATAATCTTGTTGCCATTTAGATATACAGTCACAACATTATTATTATCTTCCTTAGCCTCATCAGTCCAAGTAATTCGTACCAATTGTAGCTGAAGTTTCAATGTAGTCTTTGGATCTATCTTATCCAAATAATTTTGATAAGCTTTAACTGTAGTTATCATCGACTGCAAAGGTGCATGTTGCATATAAGCACGGACATGATCCATATCACGATATTCTTTAACTTGTACATACAATGCCTCATCTTCTCTTTCAGCAACAGATAATTGCCATTGAGTTATTTTACTTTTACCTTCAACAGTTTTCAGTTCATCTGGAAATTTAGCGTATTGCTCTAGTATTTCTTTAGCAGCTTGTAAACGTTCATCCTTAACAGCTTGTGTAGCTCGTTTTTCTAACCCTCCAACCACAACTGTTTTAAAATTGGCTTTTAATGCTTTTAAATCCGTATCTTCTTGACGATTTGCCAACGATTTTGCAGCCGTCAAAAAATTTCCAAGCCGCATATTACTATCATAACTCCTCTGAAATTTATCCCATTCTTGTTGACTAGCAATTTGCACCAATTTATTTGATACTTGCTGTTCTAATGCTATTCGTTCTTTACGCATTTCATCCGTTTCTATTTGTGGATGTTTTGGTAAACTGCGTAATGTTTCTAGTAATTCAACAAATTTCTCAATATCTTGGCTATTTTCTCGTATTTGTCCGGCAATATTACGGAAAGCATCTTCATTTTCCTGTTGCTGTTTTTTTAGTTCAGCACGTAGCCAAATACTTTGTGCCTCTTCAGCATGAGTATCATACTGATAATGTTGCAGATATTCTGATGCCGCAACTCCTGCAGCAGTTAAATTATCTTTCAAAGCTGCTTCAACTGGTATCCATAAAAACGTTTCCCGATCTTTTTGCAAGTTAGTCAAAATTATTTGGGCTTTATCTTGGTCTAACACAAGCTTTTTTGATATAAAATGACGAAATACGGAAGCAGTAGTATATTTGGCAAACCATTGTTCAGCTTTTTCAAGTTGTGCATGAGTTACATGTGGAGTATCAATCGCTACTGTATGTTTATGATAGTCCGTAGTATCCACTACCGTTTCTACTATAAAACATAATATTGGGACAGCAATTATTGCAACAGTCCATCGATAAATTTCTAATTTTCTACATTGTTTGAAAACGGTTTCAACTTGTTTGGCTTGCTCTGAATTAACCGGAAAGCGTCTTAATAGTTCCAAACCTTGTTGTCGATATTGTTTCAAATTTTTCGTGGCATTAGTTTGATAATGTTGCAAATCAATAGCATCACGCTGTTTAGCTATCCAAACAAAAGCATCTAATAAACCAAAGCTTTTCAGAGGATTTACCTGTTTAAAACGTTCAACAATATCTCCATTATCAAGTCGGATAAATTCGTTCATACCCAGAGAACTAACTGGAAATGCTTTGAAATTACCCGCAGTTATTGATGAACTTAATTCATTATACAGTACTTTATGCGGTGGTTGAGGTATGGAATTAAGAAAATTTTCTAGCTTATCCTGTTCTGCAATTGGATTATTATGGTCAATATTACTATACCTATCCCATTTATTCACCAGCAATGCTACCGGCGTATCCAATGCAGCCTCTTGTTCACCATGTAATAAACTTAAAGCTTGACGGAGTTGGTATAAATCCATATGGTTCTGTCCATCACGACTTTTTTGTGAACTTTCTGCATGGCCTAACTGCCCGCTATAAGGAGCATCAGCAAGTACCAAAATTCCATCCATTTCTGCAAATCTGGTACGTAAATTTTTAGCCAATTCACTACTACTGGCAGTGGGCTTCGACAGTTAAATCCTAGATAAAATGTCAGATTATTCCAAAGAAATTAGACTAAAAATTAAGCGAAACGTTGGGTTAAAATATCT
>JASFYV010000252.1:0-6894 GCA_045046925.1 Candidatus Marithrix sp.
CTTAACTGTTCGAAAGCAAGGCCATAATGTCTTCACCTCTTTACGTAAGTTATTTTCTCCTACTATTGTTGTTTCATAGCTATGGTAGGTAGTTACAAATTTTTTAGAATACTTTGGAGATTTAATGCTGTTATCATTCCATTATTAACTATTGTATTAATAATTGCCTTTATATCTATGGTATTAACAATCGGAAGAAGCAGCCAACACTCAAGTGTATATACTAGTTTTTCTGATGAATATAAAAATAAAGAAAAAGAAATGTGGTATTTTGGAGAACTAATACAAATAGATAACACTATTATAATTCCGTTTTTATCAACCCAATATTTTTCAAGAAAAGAAGCCACTGCAACTCGTAATTATTTATTTGTTAATGCCAAAACAAATAGTTCCTCTTGGCTATTTAACCATAATAAATTTGTTATTTCTAAGTTTAAATATATTGACAAAAATGAAATCATTAAATACTCATCACTTTCCAATAAATCAATTGCATTATATTTTACTGTTAATAAGCAAGATACAAATGGAGATGGTGCGATTAAAAGTAATGATAATCAGACAATTTCTTTAATAAAATTAGATGGAAGTAATTATACAGAAATTGAACAAGATATAAGTTTTGTTAAAGACAGTGCAGTTATAGATGATGGTAATTCTTTGTTATTATTTTATGAAAAAAAAGAAAAAGTATATTTATCAAAATATTCACTTATTGATTTTAAAAAAATTACAGATATTAAAATTGCTGGTAACTCTAATTAATAATGTAACTTGGAGTTCAATACAAGAAAACATAATATAGACTGGTTATGGCTAATTTGAATTTTAGAATAGACATCTTTCCTAAATAATGGTATATAAATGTAGGATGCAATTAAGTATGAATTGCATCAATCGTGTATCTAAAAATATGACTCGAAAGATGTAATTCGTAAACTCATTACATCCTACATAAAGTATGTAATAATTTACGCTGTGTTTGAAAGTATAATACAATTTACAAAATTACTTTATAATTAAACTATCCCAATCTACATTTTTAACAGATTATATGAATTTAAATTTTCTTGATTTTGAACAACCTATCGCTGAATTAGAAGCTAAAATTGATGAATTACGCTATGTTGATGGTGATAATGAAATTAACATTAGTGATGAAATAGCTCGTCTGCAAGTTAAATGTGAAGAATTAACTCATAAAATTTTTTCCAATTTATCAGATTGGCAAATTTCTCAATTAGCACGTCATCCTAGAAGACCTTATCTACTTGATTATATTGAGCTAATTTTTACCGATTTTGAAGAATTACACGGTGATCGAGCTTTTGCTGATGATTTAGCTATGATCGGTGGTTTAGCTAGATTAGAAGGTAATCCAGTAATGATAATCGGCCATCAAAAAGGACGAGATACCAAAGATAAAATCCAACGAAATTTTGGAATGCCGCGACCAGAAGGATATCGTAAAGCATTACGGTTAATGCAAATGGCAGAACGATTTAAAATTCCAATTCTTACTTTTATTGATACTCCAGGAGCTTATCCAGGTGTAGATGCTGAAGAACGTGGCCAAAGTGAAGCTATTGCACGTAATTTATATGTCATGATTGGGTTAAAAACTCCGATTATTTGTACGATCATTGGTGAAGGTGGTTCTGGTGGTGCATTGGGAATTGGAGTCGGTGATAAAATATGTATGTTGGAATACAGTACATATTCAGTTATTTCACCTGAAGGTTGTGCTTCTATATTATGGAAAAGTGTCGAAAAAGCTTCAGATGCAGCTAATGCTATGAAAATAACTTCAAAACATCTGAAAGAATTAGATTTAATCGATATTATCATTCCAGAACCTTTAGGCGGAGCTCATCAAAATATTAAAATAATGGCAGAGAATTTAAGCTCTGTGCTACAGGAAAACTTAGATGAACTTAAACTAAATAACACTGATGAATTAGTTCAGAATCGTTATAAAAAATTTATGGAATTTGGAAAGTTCGATGAAAGTAATTGATGTTATTATTTAATTAAGAATTTCCCATGTGGGAGCAAAAATCACCTAAAACCTATTAATACAGTTAAATTTAAAACATTATGTTAGCTAAAAGAATTATTCCATGTCTTGATGTTGATGCCGGCCGAGTTGTTAAAGGGATTAAATTTGTAAATATCCGGGATGCTGGTGATCCGGTTGAAGTTGCTAAACGTTATGATGAGCAAGGAGCAGATGAGGTAACTTTTTTAGACATTACAGCTAGTTCTGATAATCGGGATACGATGCTACATGTTGTAGAAGAAGTTGCTAGCCAAGTATTTATTCCATTAACAGTTGGTGGTGGAATTCGTGAATTAGCTGATATTAGGCGAATGCTTAATGCTGGGGCTGATAAAATTGCTATTAATACAGCTGCCATTTTTAATCCTGAATTTGTTAAAGAGGCTGCAACTCATTTTGGTTCTCAATGTATTGTAGTAGCAATTGATGCCAAACAGGTTGATGATACTCCACGTTGGGAAATTTTTACTCATGGAGGGCGTAAAGCAACTGGAATAGATGCTGTAAAATGGGCTAAAAAAATGACTGAGTTTGGAGCTGGAGAAATATTGCTTACTAGTATGGATCGGGATGGTACTCGGAATGGATTTAATTTAGAATTAACTCGTACTATCAGTGAATCAGTTCGAGTTCCAGTAATTGCGTCTGGAGGAGTAGGAACGTTAGAACATTTGGCAGAAGGAATTATTAAAGGTAAAGCAGATGCGGTATTAGCGGCTAGTATTTTTCATTTTGGAGAGTATACTATCACTGAAGCAAAACAAGTTATGGCGGCTAAAGGTATTGAAGTTCGCTTATAAATCAAATCGGTAGATGAAAGTTAGAAATTATTCTACTTCCATCACCATCGTTATAAATACTTATACTAGGAGTGCCAAAACTAGTTAATAGTAAAATAACTTTTTTAAAAACCTGAGTGAATCTTATCTCAATATACTAGAAATAATCATGCCATATTAAAATATATTTATTTTTCAGTATGCTAGTATTGAGTAATTTAGCTAATAATTATTGTGTGATATAACCCACTTTTGAGTCTATTTATTCAAGATTATCTATTTATTAGAATAAATTACTTAGTGAAATATAAATATAATAATATCAAATTACCAATAGCAAAAAATATGGTTGTACGTTTCCAAAATGTGACTGGGTTGCGTTCTCGTAAAGGAAGCGAACGGGGATGGGAAAGGTCGTATAAAAATTCTGATAATGCCTCATAACGTTTAGTCGGATAAGGATTAACTGCTTTCTTTAAAGAACTATCTAACCATAATGGTAAATCTTGATTGTAACGACAAGCCGAGATATATTTCAGCTTATTCGGATCCATTTTTGGATCATTACCATAAGGCAAGTTACCAGTCATCATCTCATAAGCAATTACTCCTAGTGAAAAAATGTCAGAGCGGGTAGTACCAGTATAACCTTGAAAATATTCTGGTGCAGTATAATTGCGAGTACCTAATAAATTAATCCGTTCAATTGGAGTACTAATTTCCTCAAGACCAGCAATTTTAGTAGAACCAAAATCAATTAATTTAATAGTCCCATGTCTATCAACCATAATATTTTCTGGTTTCAAGTCTTGATGTAACATTTCCATCCGATGGAATGCACGCAAACCAGAAGCAATTTGTTCGATAATAGCCCGCACTTCACTCAATGGTGGTTGAGTATTTTCTTCCATCCACACCCGTAAAGTATGACCTTGAATATGTTCAGAAACATAATATAAACATTGACGATGGCGTTTATGCTCATAAACTTTCATTACATGCGGATGAGTTAAACGTTTACCAATCCATTCTTCATGTAAAAATCTGTCAATATAACCTGGGTCATCATCATAATTAATAGAAGGAGTTTTTAATACGACCTGTTTCTGAGTTTCCTCATCTAAAGCTAAATATACTTGAGTTCGATTACTAGCGTAAAGTTCTCGTAATATATGGTAACCATCCAAACGCATGCCTTGCGATAATGGTGGAGGAAAAGGTAATTCGGTTAATTTTTTGTAAACTGCGTTAGGGTCTTGGGTTGGTAGGCTATCAATTCTTACTATTTGACAAGTTAAATTATCTGGGCTTTCATTGGCAAAAGCTGTTGAAACTATTTTTTTGCAGGCTTTTTCTAAATCTGGTAAATTTTCATGAATAATATCAACAATTACTTCACTACTAACATATTCATGGATTCCATCTGTAGTAAATAGAAATAAATCATCTACATCTATGCTAGTGCTGTTGTAATCTATATCTAGGTGTAATTCAATACCCATAGCCCTAGAAAGGTACTCTTGCCCTTGTGCTACCTTAACATGATGATCTTTAGTTAAACAATTTAGTTCTCTACCTCTTAAATGCTGAATCCGTGAGTCACCAATGTGAAACACATGACCAGTATTTGATTTAATAATTAATGCACTAAAGGTAGTAACTAAACCTTTGTTAGTTCCATATAAATGATAACCTTGTCCATATAACCAACGATTGAGGGCAGTAAGGATTTTTTGGGCTGCTGTTTTTACACTCCAAGATTCTGGAGTACTGAAATAATCATTCAGGAAGCCTTTAACACTATATTCACTAGCTTTATCGCCAGCTTCACTGCTACTTACTCCATCAGCAATTACAGCTGCTATTCCTTTGGTAGTAAGCAACGGCTCAGGTGGTGTCATCACCCCAAAAGCGTCTTGATTTTTAGCTTTACGTCCTGCTTCTGAATAACTACCAGTTGTAATTGAAAGTGTGCTTGGCATAGTGAGGAATAAATGTTGAGAAAATGGTGGACAAATTTGCCCACCTGTTAAAGAACTATAATTAGCTCTTTTACATTATTAATTGAAGTTACGCAGAAAGGCAACCTCCCCCAGCTCCTCCTAACTTAGGAGGGGTTAGGGGAGGTTAATGTAACATCCAGTTATTAATGAACGTCGATCATTTGAACTGTGCCATCAGGTAAAACTTCTGCCATTTGACCCGAAGGTTCATCGAAGAATATAGCTACAATTACAAATACTACTAAGGCTGAAGCACCAATTGATAAGAAGAATGTACCTGTATCAACAAATGATAATATGGTTAAGAAAACAACTGCTCCAACGTTACCATAAGCTCCTGTCAATCCAGCAATTTGCCCAGTCATACGGCGTTGAATGATTGGTACTACAGCAAATACAGCACCTTCACCAGCCATAACAAACATTGAACAGAACATAGTAACGGCTACTGCTCCAATAATCCACCATGTATTAGTAATTAAACTCATGAAGAAATAGCCAAGGGCTAAACCAGCAAGTAATATTAACAAGGCTTTCTTACGGCCAAAGTTATCACTAAAAAAGCCACCAATAGGGCGAGCAATCAAGTTAACAAAGGCGTAACTGGCAGCAATCATACCGGCATAAACTTGATTCATCCAAGGTACTGTTTCGGTGAAAGTATCTAAGAAAAATAAAGGTAGCATTGAAACTACTGCTAATTCAGAACCAAAAGTACAGAAATAGGATATATTCAACATAGCAACTTGTTTGAATTTATAACGGTGAATTTCTGGTACTGGAGTTGTAAAAATATCTTTGTTAATTTTATAAACATGATAGGTTTGAAATATATACAAAGCCACCAAACCAGCATAGATTGAAGTAGATTGAAATTCAGTTATCATGCTTAAATTAGCTGGGGACAATTTCCATACTAAAATTGCCAAAGCCAAATATAAAGGAATATTCATGAACAAGTAGAGGAAGAAATCTCCTGGACTAGTAACTTCCATCGCACCAGTTTTGTTAGGTTTGAAATAGGTAGAACCACGTGGGGTATCTCTAACATTAATATAGTAAATTATAGAATAAACTAAGGCTACACAACCACTTAAACCAAGAGCATATCTCCAACCATTTTCAGGGTCAATTAAACCACCTAAAATCATTGCAACAATTGGCAGAGTAAGGGCAGCACCGGCTGAACCAAAGTTACCCCAACCGCCATAAATACCTTCCGCTAAACCAACTTGTTTGGCTGGAAACCATTCTCCAATCATACGAATACCGATTACGAACCCAGCACCAACAAATGCTAATAAGAACCGCATAAATGCCATTTGTTCAAAGGTCTGAGTTAAAGAAAAACCAATACATAAAAAACCAGAAATAACCAGTAAAATAGAATACATGATACGAGGGCCGAATTTATCAACCAATATACCAACAGCAATCCGTGACGGGATAGTTAATGCCACGTTTAAAATCATCAACACTTTTATTTGTTGGCTAGTTAATCCTAAGGCATCTCGAATGGAACCCATTAAAGGAGCGGCATTAAACCAAATATAAAAACTAATGAAGAAAGCAAACCAGGTAAAGTGGAGAGTCCGAATTCTCTCTGACTTTAAGTTAAACAAATTAATATTTTCAGACATTCAAGTAAATCCTCAGTGGGTTGAGCTTACTATAATAGATTATTACATAATATATTGAGGTAATTATAAAACTACCAATTTTATATAATTTTTGAGAATAAATATTTATACAGAATCATAGATAATGAGTTAAAGCTCTAAAAACTATTTTCTATAATTCTGTGTGAAGAACAATACTAAAAATCATTAATTTATCCATACAGAACTATAAATGATTTTTGTATTTGATAAGCGAAAAAAATATTATCAACGTTATTGATAAAAAGCAAGGAGAAAAACTATATAATTATATTAATGTACCTTGTAAAACTTATTTATATTTTAATAAAATAGTTGAATTAAGCATAAAAACAAAACAATTCAATAAATTAATATATTAGGATTTGCTTATATTTTATTTATTTAATTAT
>JASFYV010000253.1:0-7579 GCA_045046925.1 Candidatus Marithrix sp.
TATTCTTTCTTGCATATTGAAAAAGATAGAGATTAGATTCAAGCTATTGTATAAACTTGAATCTCCACCTTTCAGTTACTTCAAAAATAACTGAGCAAAATCATCATCATTATCATTGTTTGACGAGTTTTTTGATAAAAAATCTGGGCTTACAGTCTGAGAAACTTTTATTTTTTTAGTTTTAAACTGATCCCAAATATCAAATAATAATTGTGATTTTACTACTTCTGCATCCGTTAAACTAGCTAGATGATAATTAATACTAAAGCTAATTTTATTATCTATAAGTTCAACCAAAAGTACTTGAGGTTCTGGCTTGTCTAAAATTTGTGGAGTATTTACCATGATAGTTGTGAGAATATTTTTAACCATATGTGGGTCATTTTCACAGCCAACTTCAATATTTATCTTTTCACCATCATCTTTAATATCATCATTTCTACCAAGGTTAGTGAAAGGACGATCGATAACTCTAGAATTTGGTACTGAAATCCGTTTATCATCAGTTTCTATCATCGTGGAACGTATACCAATGTGTTTTACAACTCCTTGAGAATTGCCACCAATATCAATTAAATCTCCTACTCGCAATGGACGTTCTATTAATAATAAAACTCCGCTTATAAAATTAGCAACTAAGCTACGCATTCCAAAACCAATTCCAACTCCTAAAGCTCCAGCAAATACGCTCAGTGCAGTCGGGTCTATTCCAATTACTCTTAAGCTACTAGTAAGTCCAAGTATAACTATAGTGTATTGAGTAAAAATTGATAAGCTATGTCGTATGCCCGAGTCAGCTATATTGGAGAAAATCCAACGGTAAGTTATACGTTGAGCCCAACTACCAAACCAGAATACTATCCAGATCATCACTACTGACATAAAGATACTTATAATAGTAATATGATTACCATTGGCAAAGGTTGTTAATGGGTAGTTTAAAACACCGCTAACTCCTTCTCTGATTGCAACATCTGAATACCAACCAGTCAACCATAATAGGCTCATTACTGCTAATACAGATAGCCCTAAACCTAGTACACTATGAATTAATGGAATTAAGTCTTCTGCCCATAAAGAACCATAAACCCCTTGTTTTAATACTATTTTTTTCCATATGTTAATTAGAGTGTCCAAAAATAATTGCACAATCATCCAACTTAGCAAAACTAATAACAACATACTCAAGTATTTAATAATTACCCAACCTAAGCTAATATAACCAACTACTCCTAATATAGAAACCGAGAGAATGATCATTGGTAAAGTTAGTAATAATAATTTGGTAATGGTTAGTAAATAACCTTGAACATAGTCTTCTAAAGGAGCTATGATAAATTTACGGATACTGAATAATATTGGAATTGCTAAGGATAACAGTATCATAAATATACTATCGATTAAATCTCTAGCATCTAATGATATTTGTCCTTCTGGTAATAAATGAATTTGAGCTGTTATTATTATTAAAATACTTATGATGATAATAACACGGCGTACTCGTGGATAAAACTTATTACTTTCTTGTACTTGGGATAATATTAACCAGGCTAAATTTAATAATAGCTTCCCAACAAAAAAAACAGCTAATAAAATTAAACTAAATAATATACTAGATTGATTTGGTTCGGTAATCCAAATAAATAATAAAAAACTACTAGTAAAAATAATACTAAAAGAATTCTTATGCCATAGACGTAACAAATATTTTTTATTTAATGCAGTGTCTTTAATTATCTTTGCACTCCAAAACCTAAACCAAATTACTAAAAGACTCCAAGCAAATATTATACTTCCAAAAATAAGCCAATTTTTTCGAGTGGTTTGTTGGGTAGCTTGGATAAAACTTTGTTGGATAAACTCTAATTGTTCTAAAAACACTTTTGGAATAGTAGCAATTTCTGCGAGCATACCTTGCCATTCACCAATACTTGTTGGTAATGTTCTTTGTCTAATTAAAGCTTTATGAACATTGTCTTTATATACTGTTCCTAATAAAATTAACAATTTATCACCTTTTTCTACTACTCTAGGCAATTTATTTAATTCTTGTTTCAAAATACTTTGTAATTTTGTTAACTGTTCCTGAGTTTGTTTATTGTATTGCAATTCTTCAGCAGATAAAGTTTTACCACGTTCAATAGTCATTTTCAATTGTTGTTCTAATACAGAAATTTTGTTTTTTAATGACCCATCTAATCCCTTGATATATAATAATAAAGAACTTAACTCATTAATTAAAATATTAATACTATCTATATGAGTTTGTAAAACTTTCTGAAGTTCTTGTTGATCTATAGCAGTTTTTTGCCATTGTTCTAATTGATCAGTAATATGACGGATTTTTAATTGTCGCATTGCTCTTTGAGCCATTTCATTAGATATCTGAATTTGTACTTCTAATGAATAACGTTTAGCAGAATTTTTTTCTAAATCAGGAATTAAATCTAATTTTTGTCTTAATCCTTCAGCTTGCTTGAAATAACGTTGCTGTTCATAACGAATATGTTTTTCTAATTCTTGTTTTTGTTGAATCAGATAGACAGTTTTTACTTTATCGTACCATTCGACATTAAGTGTTACTTGTTTATTAGCCTGTTCGATTTGTTGTTTAATAATATCTAATTGATGTGATTCTAATTCTAGAATTCTTGTCTGTAATTTAATATTTTTTTCTAAAATAGCTATTCTTTTGGTATGTAATGATAATTGTTCTGCTTCAACTGGTGGAGTTTTTCGGAGAATATCAGCTTTAATTTGTAACTGTTTAAAGTCATCTCTTAATCGCTCTAAATTAGTCTCAGAACTTTGATATTCTAAATCTAAATTTTTAGCTTCAATTTCAGCAGTATTATTATTTAAGGCAGCTTTTTCAACTTTTTCCTTCAAAGCAGTAGCAGTAGATTCTGTGGTTTTCAATGTAATGATCTTATTAGGTAAATCTTTTTGCTTTAAACCCAAAATTTCCTTATTTTTAATAAGATTATTTTTGGCAGTATCTATCATTTGTTCTTGTTTTTCAATCACACGCCTAACACGACTATCTTCCAGTTGAGCGTACCAATGCAAATCTAATATAGCTTGCTGAATTACAACTTTATTTTTTTTGTTAAGTAAGTCATTATATACTTTTTCTAAGGAGTTTAACTGTTGGTATAAAGTTAGATGTTGAGTTAACTTAGATATATCATATTCTTGAATAAGTTTTCTATCTTTAAACTTGGATAATTCATCCAAAGAAGTCTGTAACTCAGCTATACGAGTGGAATAACTTTCTAAACGTCCTTGACTAGTTTGCCGTTCCATTCGCAAATCTTCTAACTTATCATTAGTATGTTGTTTGGTTTGAATTGCGGCATCTAATATTTTATTAGTAATTTTTTCTAAATTGGGTAAATTTTCTAAATTTTCTTGTTGCTCTTCCGTTTCGATTTTCAGTTTTCTTTCATCTTTTCTTAAATCACTACTAACTCGTTTAATAGTCTGTTGATGTTTTTTAATCAAATGTTCAATATGTACAACTTGTAATTGGTTATGCCATTTCATAGCTATAATAGTTTGGTCAACTATTAATTTAATTTTCTTAATAAATAAATCAATATGAGTGGATTCCAATTTAATCGCTTGTTGATATAATTTTATCTTTTGTTGTAATTCTATAATTTCATCTTTTTCCTTAGGATCGATATTCTTCAAATCAGTTTGTAATTCTACTACATAGTCAGTATGCTTATCTAAATCAGTTTCATGCTGTTTATATTTAGCTTCAAACTCTCCCAATTTAGTTTTAAAGAGCTGTTTTTGCTCAGTTGCATCTTCCAGCATTATATCAGTGACTGTTTTACTTCTTTTTAAATTTCTAAGGTTTTTCTTTAGCTTTTTTCGTTGTTTTTTCAAAATCTTACTTATATCTTTTAAACTAGACTTGATTTGAGATATAACTTCTTTTTGAGTAGCCAACCAATCTTGAGTAATTATCACAATTTCATCAGATATTATCTCTTCTGATTCAGCATCTTGTTCAGCATTTACTACTGACGCAATAATTAGTATTAATACATAAAAACTAAATTTTAATAAAGACATATTATGTAATCCGCTCCTAAAAAATTAAACAAAAGTAGTACTAAATAAATGATTAATACTTATCTTGAATTTAATTAAGAATTAAGAATTAAGAATTAAGAATTAAGAATTAAGAATTAAGAATTAAGAATTAAGAATTAAGAATTAAGAATTGCTATAATATTCAGGACTACTAAATAATAGCTCTAAACAATTTTTAATATCCTAAAGCCATTCCTAAACGTCTTGGGTCACTAGCTCCATAATAAAATCCATTTTTAACTAAAATACTGGAAGCTGCTCCCATTGTATGTTTTACTATAACCTTATGTCCCATATTAGTCAATAATCTAATTGTATCAAGGTTTAAGCCTTTTTCAACTCTAATTTGTTCTGGTAACCATTGATGATGAATCCGAACTGCATTGACAGCTTCTTGAATATTCATATTATAATCAATTACATTTAAAATAACCTGTAATGTAGTAGTAATTATTTTAGAGCCACCAGGACTTCCTGTTACCAGAAAAGGTTTGCCATTTTTTAATACAATAGTTGGTGACATTGAACTTAACATCCGTTTATTTGGCTCAATAGCATTTGCTGTCCCACCAATCAATCCATAAGCATTAGGCTGACCTGGTTTAGAACTAAAATCATCCATCGTATTATTGATTAACATGCCAGTTCCCTTAATTACAATCCCAGCTCCATAACTAAAATTAAGAGAATAAGTATTGGAAACAGCATTACCTTCCCGATCTACTACTGAATAGTGGGTAGTTTCATTGCTTTCATAACCAGTTGGTTTACCAGGATAAATATCTTTACTTTTAGTAGCCTTTAGTTGATTTATCTGTTGACTCAAATTTTTGGCATAAAGTTTAGAAGTTAAGCCTTTTACTGGCACGGTTACAAAATCTGTATCACCTAAATACTTGGCTCGATCTGCATAAGCTAGTTTCATTGCTTCAACCATAAGATGAATATTAGCAGCAGTATTATGATCGGTAAGCTTATAATTTTCTAAAATATTTAGGATTTGGATTATATGAGTACCTCCAGAACTTGGAGGCGACATGGAATAAATATCATGACCACGATAACTACCAAATATTGGCTCTCTTAATTTAGGTTGATAATTGGCTAAATCAGCAGTAGTTATCAAACCTCCATGTTGCTGCATATCATTAGCAATTAAATCAGCAATTTTACCAGTATAAAAACCTTTAACACCTTGATTGGCAATTGTTTTTAAGGTATTAGCTAAATCTTGTTGGATAAAAATATCACCAATTTCATAAAAACTGCCATCTGGTTTAAGAAAAATCGCTAAAGTGGCTGAATGTTTTTGAAAATTTTGGACTCGATGTTTAATGCTATTGCTAAAAGATTGATTGACGATAAAACCTTCTTTGGCTAGTTTAATTGCTGGAGATAATGCTTCTGCTAACGATAATGTACCATATTTTTCTAATGCCATTGCCATACCAGCCACAGTACCTGGGACTCCAGCAGAAAGATAACTAAATTGGCTAATCTGATAATCAATCTCACCAGTTGTATCTAAAAACATATCTTTAGTTGCTTGAGCTGGTGCTTTCTCTCGATAATCAATTGCAATAACTTTGTTATTTTTAGCTGAATATACCAACATAAAACCACCACCACCAATATTACCAGCTTGGGGAAAGGTTACGCTCATCACAAAGCCAATTGTAACCGCAGCATCTATTGCATTGCCACCATTTTTTAATACCTGTATTCCAATTTCTGTAGCTATCTGTTCACTGGTTACTACCATACCATTTTTGGCTTGAATTGGCGTAAAAATATCCTCTGGCATAATGATATTTAAAGCTTGAGCCATATTGCTATATAAAATTAATATACTAAATACTGATAATAAATATCTCATTGGTTTTACCCTTTATTTGCTAATGATTTACATCGAGTTTTATCTTTCTAATTTAAGAACTTTCATGATTATACCAGAAGAAATTTTGGATATATAGTATTAACTATTTTGATTTTATTTCACTATTTCAGGTAAATTAAGTATTTTTTTCAATCCTATAGCGAATAATGGTACTCGCATTTGCCATTTGTCATCTACTTGAATAATGTAACCGTGTTTAGCTAATCTATTGAGGCTTTTTTGGTCGGTAATTAGTTGATTACGCAGGATTTGGATTACGGTTTGTTTGCATTGTTTTGATTTACAAAATTCTCCCCAAAATACTTCAATGACTGCAATTCTTTCTTCTAACATTTTACTAATTGCTTGGTGTAAGTCATTGGCATTGATTTGTTTTTCGCCTTGAATATTGGCTAGATTGACCAAGTTTTGGCAAAGCAGTTGGGTTAATGCTGGGTGGCCTTGAGTTAATTGGTACATCTGTTCTGTTAATTCGGCTGGATATTCGAGTGGTACTGGTTCGGTGATTAGGCGAATGGTGTCTGCTTTGGAAAGATAGTCGATCTTAATTGGCACTGTGTGGGGAAAATATTTAATCCAATCAGGATTTTCTAGTTCGGCAAAGAAATAAGCTCCGGTGAATAGAAATATAACTTGATTTTGATGTTGGGAGAAATGCCGCATTGCTCCTAACAGACGATCAGCTTGTTTGGGGTCTTCTTGTAGGCAATGATCGTGAAAATAATCATATTCATCAATAGCTAAGATAATTTTGCGTTGTTCTATTTTGGTAACTTGTTCTAAATAAACTGTAAATTCTAGCCAGGCTTTGAGCCATTTTTATGGTGGTTGCCAGTCTTCAAGAGGTAATTCAAAGGTGGTGTTAATTTTATTTCTGATAAACAGCATCCATTCAAGGACATTGCCGATGCTTGGATTTTGACAATCAATGTAGATGATTTTGAAACGGTTACCATCGAATAATTCTGGTAAAAAGTTAAGTAAGCTGGTTTTACCAACTCGGCGTTGACCTTGCAGTAAAAATAGTGGCATTTCTCTGGCGGTAAAGACTCGGTTGGTAAATTCTTGTTGTAGGTCAGTCTTTTGCATGAATATATCTTTGTGGCTTTGTGGATTAAGTGGATTGCCAGCTAAATAGATGTTTTGGGCTTGAGATTCTTTGGTTTCTATTAGTAACATAGTGGTAGAGATTTTGTGTTGAGTTGCGGTTATCCAACTATCAAGAGAATTTAGGTAATAATGATGCCATTTGTTGGGTTCACATAAAGTGAGTTTTTTAAATTCGATTAATTGATTAAGAAATTGTTGATAACCTTGTTTAGTTTGATAAATATTGGATTGACTTTGAGTATAAATCAATTGATCTTTTAGCCAGATTAATGTCTTTAACCATTTATCAGAGGGAATGAGATTGCTTGTTTTTTGGATGATAGTTGGGGATATTAATTGGTCGGCATTATAACCGATAAGGTAATTTGGGCACTGGGCTTGGACTATAATGAAATTTGTAAATGTACTTAAATATCAGTAAGTTACACCAAATTGACAAAATATCTAACTAACTGATATTTAACA
>JASFYV010000254.1:0-15353 GCA_045046925.1 Candidatus Marithrix sp.
GAAGTTGATTCATGCTCAAATTCTACTATTAGCAGATGAGAGTGGTGAAAATATAGCATTAAAAGATACTGATATAGTAAACAGAATATCAGTAGATTGGTAGTAGAAAGGGTTCGCAAACGTTTTGTTGAATATAATTAGGTGTTTTGAGTCGTCAATGTTTGAATCGATGAATCACAGACCAAGAAACTATACGCTCAAAAATAGAAAAATAGAAAAATAGAAAAATAGAAAAATGGGAAAATGGGAAACGAAATTAAGGAACTGTTTGTGTGAATTGGCGTTTTACCACCAAAGATGTTCGGATAAAACTTAAATCATTGTATCCATCTGCAAGCTTGACATGGTACTAGTTTTTTGAATTACGTAATCTCTCGGCGTAATATCAGTTAAGATATAGCATTTTACGTTTGTATACCTCCTAAATTAGAAGGTATTTACTAAATCGGGAAATGCTATATATTTTGCTAAACCCTTTTAAAGAATATATTTTGATAAAAAATATAACATAGAATTATTTAAAATTCTAACTGTTGAATCATATTGATTAACATCAATGGTAGTATACTGGATATATAGTATATTAGAAAATTATTAAATTCTTATATAACAATCCAAACAGGGGACATTTTACTATGAAGTCTCCATATCAAATATCTATTCATCAACTGTTTGCATCTGATACATACAAGAATACGTTAGAGGAACAAATCTTGAAGAATTTTTTTCATAAACCTGTTAAATACACATATTTATATGTAGATGCCTGGTTTAATTTTGCCTTTGGTACTAAAAACAACCCATTGTATCATTTAGGTTCTTTGGCTTTTTTTTTATTATGGATAGTATTAGTTAGCGGTTTATGTGTATTTGTACTGTTTGACACTAGTATTACCGGAGCTTTTCAATCTATTGAATATATGACCAATGAACAATGGTATTTTGGAGGAGTTATGCGAAGTTTACATCGCTATGCCTCCGACGCGGTAGTAGTTGTAGTATTACTGCATATAATCCGAGAATTTTCTTTAGACCGTTATCGTGGATTCCGCTGGTTTTCATGGTTCACTGGAACTCCAAATCTATGGTTAATAATTCTATTGGGAATTTCTGGTTATTGGTTAGTATGGGATCAATTAGCTCAATATGTTGCTATTGGTTCTTCTCAATTATTAGATGCTTTACCAATGTTTTCTGGAGCTATGAGTCGCAATTTTTTAGCTGGCAATCTCAGTGATAGGTTCTTTACTTTAATGGCTTTTGTGCATCTGTTAGGATTACCAGTAATGTTGGTTTTTGGCTTATGGATTCATGTCAAAAGATTGACTAAAGTAGAGGTAATTGTACCACGAGCTTTAGCATTTGGCAGTCTTTTAGCATTGTTAATATTATCCTTAATAAAACCAGCAATTAGCCATGGTCAGGCTGATTTAAATATCGTTCCAGTAGTATTGAATTTAGATTGGTTTTATTTAAATATTTATCCTGTATTAGATTATTTTACCGCAGGGGAAACTTGGATTCTTACCATCTTAATATCAACTTTATTGATGATTATGCCTTGGCTTCCGATTAAGCGTACTCCACCAGCAGTTGTAGTTGATTTAAATAATTGTAATGGTTGTTCGCAATGTTTTGAAGATTGTCCATTTGACGCAATTTCTATGCAGGCACGTACTGATGGAGCAAGGTGGAAAATGGAACCAGTAATTGATCCGGCTCTTTGTGCAGCTTGCGGCATTTGTGTAGGTTCTTGTCCATATTCTAATCCATCTCGTCGTTCGGAAGTTAAACTTGCTACTGGGATTGATTTACCAGATAAACCTATTCATCAGATCAGAACGGCAACTCAGACGGCATTAACTGAACTTAAATCTGCTAAAGTAAAAATAATAATATTTGCTTGTAATCATGGAGTTGATATAACAGAAATTAATGCTCAAGATGTTGCAATTATTACTTTACCTTGTACTGGCATGTTGCCACCAGCTTTTATTGATTATACTTTACAACGTGGAGCAGATGGTGTATTAATCTCTGGTTGTCGTTCTCAAGACTGTTATTATCGTTTTGGTAATCGCTGGCTAGAAAAGCGGATTAAAGGAGAAAGAACTCCAATTTTAGCTAAACGGGTTAATCGGCAAGATTTTAATTTGGTTGGTTATGCAGAAACGGATAAAGAACGATTATTACAAAATATTGAAGATATTCGTCAACAAGTACTTGCTAGGAGTGAATCATGAAAACCGGTTTGCGTTATATTCTACAAGTAGCTAATTATTCTATATTTATGTTGATAGTTTGGTATTTTTCAGTCGCTCCAGCTTATACTCATTTAGAAACATGTAAGGCTGTTATTGTATTATCTTTTGGTCATGCAGGACAACCAGTCTCAGAATGTCGTAAAAGAACACCTGAAGAACTAGCGGCGTTACCACCCAATATGCGTAATCCTATGGTTTGTCCTCGGGAACGTTCTCCAATTGATGTAGAATTATTATTAGATGACAAGCCATTATTTAGTCAAACTTTTAATCCTCAAGGTGTATCTGGAGACTGGGGAATAGATGTATACCAGAGATTTAAAATTCCTGTTGGTAAACATAATTTAAAAATGCGGTTAAAAGATAGTGTGAGAGTCAAAGATTTTAACTATACCAAAAATGTTGATATAGATTTAAAACCAGCTCAGTTATTAGTAATACACTTTCAAGCTGATCAAGGTGGTTTCAATGTTAAATAGCTTTTAAAATCCCATAATTTTCATGTGTAGGATGTAATGAAGTATGAATTGCATCAAGATGTAATTTGTAAACTTATTATATCCTACATAAAATCCTGTATAGTTAATACAATCATACATAACTTTGTTATATCACAATATATCCTCTATAATTGCACCACCTAAACATTCATCTCCTTGGTAAAATACTACAGACTGGCCTGGCGTTACAGCTCTTTGTGGTTGAGTAAATTTAACTTGACAAATATCCGACTCCAAAAGTTCTACTATACAAGCTTGTTCTACTTGACGATAACGAGTTTTTGCATAACAAGCTAATGGCATTTGTGGAGTAATTCCTGCTATCCAATGAACTTGTTTCGCTAGTATTGTACTACTAAATAATAATGGATGATTATGTCCTTGACCTACTAATAAAATATTATTTGGGATATCTTTGGCTACTACATACCAAGGCTCACCACTATTATCCTTTTGTCCGCCAATGTTTAAACCTTTACGTTGTCCCAAAGTGTAAAACATTAAGCCATCATGTTGGCCTAAATTTTGTCCATCTGGAGTTACAATTAATCCAGGTTTAGGTTTTAAAAAACGTAATAAAAATTCTTTAAATGGACGCTCTCCAATAAAGCAAATTCCAGTACTATCTTTTTTATATTTTGTAACTAAATTACTTTCATCTGCTAGTTGACGCACTTTATCTTTTAATAATTCGCCAATTGGGAAATAGCTTTTTGCCAGTTGTGACTGATTTAACATATACAAAAAATAACTTTGATCTTTGCTAGAATCAATCCCTTTCAACAGTTTATAATATCCATCTACCTGAATTTTGCGTACATAATGTCCAGTAGCTATCGAACTACCACCTAAATTCAGAGCATGTTCTAAAAATACCTTAAATTTTATTTCTCGATTGCATAATACATCTGGATTAGGGGTTCTACCAGCTTCATATTCTTGTAAACAACCAGCAAATACATTATCCCAATATTCGCTCGCAAAATTTACGGTATGTAATGGGATTTCTAAGGCCTCACATACAGCTTGAGCATCCTGTAAATCTTTAGCTGCACTACAATAATTTTCATTATCATCCTCTTCCCAATTTTTCATAAAAAGAGCTTCTACTACAATATTTTGTTGTTTTAATAATAAAGCAACAACTGAAGAATCAACTCCCCCAGACATCCCAACAATTATTTTTTGCATTTGATATTTGAATTTAATTAGAATTGCTTTTCTGCATAGTAAATATGGGAATATTCGGAATGTCGATTGACGTAAGGTTCGATTGGTGAAATAGTTATGGTGGGCATATATTTACCCACCCTATAATTTTAATAGCTTTACTTCTTAAGTTTCCGTAACTTAGCAATTGCTCGTAATTGTAACATTGCTTCTGCTAATTCTGCTTGAGCTTTAGCAAATTCAAATGATGCTTGTTTATCTGATAATAACTTTTCTGCATTCATTTTAACTTCCAATACTGCCTCTTCATCAATATCATGAGCTCTAAGAGCAGTATCAGATAATACAGTAACTTTATGCGGTTGTACTTCTAACATGCCACCTGAAATATAGAATGATTCTTCTTTATTATCACTAAGCTTAAGCCGAATTACTCCTTCAATTAACTTAGTAATATATTGAGCATGAAGTGGTAAAATACCTACCTCACCCTCTATAGCAGGAGCAATAATCATCTCTGCTAAACCAGAAAAAATCTCTGCTTCTGCACTAACTATATCAACATGAACAGTCATTGTCATATTTTATAACTCCTACTTAGCTCTTTCTAAAACTTCTTCTATGTTACCAGCCATGTAAAATGCTTGTTCTGGAATATTGTCATATTTACCTTCAATAATACCTTTAAAACCAGAAATAGTTTCTCGAATAGGTACATATTTACCAGTAGAACCAGTGAACACTTCAGCTACAAAGAAAGGTTGGGATAAGAATTTTTGAATTTTACGAGCTCTAGATACGGTTAATTTATCTTCTTCAGATAATTCTTCCATACCCAAAATTGCAATAATATCTTTCAATTCTTTATAACGTTGTAAAGTTCCCTGTACCGCTCGAGCAACTTCATAATGTTCTTGTCCAACTACTAAAGGATCAAGCTGACGACTAGTAGAATCTAACGGGTCTACCGCTGGGTAAATACCTAACTCTGCTACTTGACGAGATAAAACTACAGTAGCATCCAAATGAGCAAATGTAGTAGCTGGGGATGGATCGGTTAAATCATCGGCTGGTACATACACAGCTTGAATTGAAGTAATCGAACCAGTTTTTGTAGAAGTAATCCGTTCTTGTAAAGCTCCCATTTCTTCTGCTAAAGTTGGTTGATAACCTACCGCAGAAGGCATCCGGCCTAAAAGTGCAGAAACTTCCGTTCCAGCTAAGGTATAACGATAGATATTATCAATAAATAATAGAACATCCCGTCCTTCATCCCGAAAATATTCAGCCATGGTTAAACCGGACAATGCCACTCGTAAGCGGTTGCCTGGAGGTTCATTCATCTGTCCATAAACCAATGATACTTTACCTAGTACATCACTGTCTTTCATTTCATGGTAAAAATCATTACCCTCACGAGTACGTTCCCCAACTCCAGCAAATACTGAGAAACCACTATGTTCAGTAGCAATATTACGGATTAACTCCATCATATTAACCGTTTTACCAACTCCGGCACCACCGAACAGTCCAACCTTACCACCTTTAGCAAATGGACAGATTAAATCAATTACTTTAATCCCAGTTTCCAATAGATCATTACTGGTAGAAAGTTCTTCAAAAGATGGTGCTTTACGGTGAATAGCCCAAGTTTCTTCTGCATTAATTGGGCCTTTTTCATCAATTGGTTTACCCAAAACGTCCATGATACGGCCTAAAGTTTTCTGGCCTACTGGCACAGCAATAGGTTTACCAGTATTTTTTACTGTCAAATCACGAGCCATACCATCAGTACTGCCCATTGCAATGGTACGAACTACCCCATCACCTAGTTGTTGCTGTACTTCTAAAGTCAAATCATTTTCTACTACTAAAGCGTCATAAATTTTAGGTATTTCATTGCGAGAAAATTCGACATCAACTACTGCACCAATAATTTGTACAACTTTGCCTGAACTAGTATTCACAACATTTTCTGAACTCATACTCTACTAAAACCTCATAATTCTTAATTTTATAAACTGATATGGTGTAGTTTAACCATAATTGATTTTGTTTCAATCTTTTTATAAAGTTACTTGAATTTATAAATATAAAAACAATAACTTAAGCTAATCTGTAAATTACTATTGGGGTAAGAGATATTATAATATCATAAACAATGACCTTGTCAAAGATATAGAATTGAAGAAAAACTATTTATTATAATCTCAATTATATAATATAATTACTATTATACCTGCTAAAATGTAAACTTATATTTGTTTGAACTTTAAAATAAAAAATGTTACTCTTTTAAGGAAAATTAGAATCTAAAATTGTGGAGTTAAACTATGCCATTTCTATTATTTGCTGCTACCAGTGTATTTGCTTATGCTGGTCTAAAATTATATAAGGATTTTAAAACTGATTCTACTTTTAATAAATCTTCTATTGAAAAACTTCGTTCAGGATCTTTTGCTAATGAAATCAAGACAACTAAGAATAATTTAACCATTTCATCATTATCATTGTTTTTAGCAGCAATCGGTAGTGTTTTTTATTTACCATTTTTACTCTTTGCTAGTACAGTTGGAATTATTTACACTACAACATCAATTTGGCAGAATAGTTACCATTCTATTATTCAAAAACATGAACTTAATTGGTCTGTCGTTGAATCAATAGCTTTTCCTTGGTTATTATTAACAGGATATCATTTTTCTACAGCCTTACTTAATTGGTTATCCTGGTTAAGCAAAACATTTGTATCAGAATTTAAAGTATTAGGTAAAGATTTAAGAAGAAGTTTTTTTAAAGCATTTGGTCAACTACCTACAACAATCTGGTTAAAAAAAGATGGAGTTGAGCTTGAGGCATCAATTAATACATTGACTGTTGGAGATATTATAACCGTAAATGCTGGAGAAATGGTTGCTGTAGATGGTATTATTATTGAAGGTAATGCTTATATAAATCAATATTTATTAACTGGTGTATCTCAACCATTAGCAAAAAGTACTAATGACCAAATTTTTGCATCGAATATGATAATAAGTGGTAGACTTTTAATTAAAGTAGATAAGTGGGGAACTGATACTGCTATAGCTAGAGATATGTCAACATGTAACTTTAAAGATAGGTTTTATGAGACATAGAATTTTTTAATAAATTTTCTTAAATCACAGATAGTATATTTTGGAATATTACTAAACCAATCCTACAGCATTTATAAACAAAAGCTCTTGGATTATAAAACACGAAGTTATAGATAGTATTTTTTTCAATAGTTATACGGAAACGGTTTTAGGAATTTGTGGATTTATTCCAGAAATATAAAGTTTCCAAATTGATACTATTTATGAGGAATTTTAAATATGAAACAAGCTAATTTTGCTATTTCTTTACTTTTATTGGGATGTTGGTATTTTAGTGGAATTGTTTTAGCTAGTGAAACAATAATCTCTGACTTAAGTGAAAACTTACCTACTAAAATTTTACATACTCTAAAAGGACATAAACGTAATGTTACTTCAATTGCTTTTAGTCCTGACGGTAAATTTCTTGCCTCTGGTAGTGAAGATGAAACTATCAAATTATGGAATGTTGAACAAGGAAAAGAACTTTATTCCATAAAAGCTCATAATTTTTGGGTTACAGCAATTGCTTTCAGTCCTGATGGAAAAATATTAGCATCTGGTGGTGAAGATAAAATTATAAAATTGTGGGATATAGAGAAACGTGAGCAATTGCAAATGTTTCAAGCTCATGAAAATTCTGTGACTTCAATTACTTTTAGTCCTGATGGAAAAATTTTAGCCTCATCTAGTTGGGATAAAGATATTCATTTATGGAATGTAAGTACTGGTAAAAAAATTCGGACTTTAAAAGGACACAGACGTAATGTTCCATTTGTTGTATTTAATCCAGCAGGCGATATTTTAGCATCTGCCAGTTGGGATAAAACTATAATTTTATGGAATGTAAGTACTGGTAAAAAAATCCGTACTTTACGTGGACATCGCAGTTGGTTAAATACTGTGGCATTTACTCCAGATGGTAAAATTCTTGCTTCTGGCAGTTTAGATCGGACTATTAGACTTTGGGATGTTGAAACTGGTAAAAAAATCCGAGTTCTAAAAGGTCATCGTTCAGCAGTAATGTCACTTGATTTTAGTACTGATGGTGAAGTTATAGCATCTGGTAGTTTAGATAAAACTATTAAATTATGGAATGTAGCTTCTGGCAAGCTGATTAATACTTTAAAAGGCCATTGGGGACATATTTTATCAGTGGCTTTTAAACCAGATAACAGTGGGATTTTAGCGTCTGGAAGTGAAGATAAAACTATTAAGTTGTGGGAAAAATAACTTTTTGCTAGTTCCCTGCTTAGAACATTTTTAATATCAAGGTATAAATATGGAAAACAATATAGAAAACGATATAGAAAACGATAAACTGATTAGTTCAGATGGAATCATAAAAAAATCTATGATTGCATCCATGGGAGCTGGGTTGATACCAATTCCTATTGTTGATATAGTTGCCCTAAGTGGCATTCAACTTAAAATGCTTCATAGTCTTACAGAAGTTTATGAAATTCCATTTTCTAAAAATGTTGGTAAATCAGTAATTAGCAGTTTGGTTGGTGGAATTCTTCCTACTTATGCAGCGGCTGGTATAGGTGCCAGTTTAGCAAAGTTAATACCTATTGGTGGAACTGCGGTTGGGATGATGACAATGTCTTCTTTTGGTGGCACATCTACTTATGCTATCGGCCAAGTTTTTGTCAAACATTTTGAATCAGGAGGAACATTATTAAACTTTAATCCTGAAAAAATGCAAGAATATTTCCTTTCTGCATTCAAAAAAGGAGAAGAAGAAGTTAAACAAAAAACAGATGAATCATCTACTTCATCAGCTTAAAAATGTTAGAGTTCATAGTTACTTATTGAATAGTATTCAATGAGCTTTGAAAGCGGCACCATATCGTCCACTGAGAAATCGCTCTAAAATATTTTGTGCGCCAACCAAAACAAGGTCGGCGTGTTCTTCATACCCACAAGACACAAAAAATTCTCACTAGAACGATTTTCCCGCTCAACATGGGTACATGGACATGCTATTTTACATTTATATATACGCTCGTTTTTTTCACATCGTAATTGAGCAGTTGCTGAGCGTTTTTCTAAAGGTTTTTTCCACTTTTTAAATGAAGGAACAATGGTTAACTTTTAATTTCGAGGAGCTTCTGTTACTGGTGGAATTTTAGGTGGAAATATATTTAATAACAGTAAAGTATTTGGTTATTTCCAAGATGTAAAATTAGAAATAGATACTCATATTATTGGAGGAATTCTATATGGAGAAATAATAGATGCTCCTGAACATCCGGCCAAATTAGAAACTCTAATTATCAAAAAAAGTACTTATCTTGAAAATGTTATCATTGCTAATGATGTTATATTTTATGGGCTACACATCGTAAAAACACTCTACCTTTATCTAAAAAAGGCATTAATTACCTCTTATTTCTAAACTCCAGTTTCAATGTCATTAAATTAAGGAATATTTAGTGGAGTCCAAATCTTTATATTTGGATTGTTCGGCTTAAATATCAAATACTTCCAAATCTAAAGATTTGGACTCCAAGGCTTAACTTAATGGCAGTGACCCACTTTCGTGGGCATGACAATCTTACATTTCTAACTCAGTATTAATCAGTAAATCCTAATCTTTCAATGCAATTTATATGAGGTAGCTTTCTGTAATCCAAATTTATCGGCAATATGTTCCCATGGAATTAATTTAAAATTCTGATTGACATCTGGCATGGTGTTAATACCATCTTGAACAACAAAAACTCCATAAGGAAATGCTTCTCCCAAAGGAAGATTTATTACATCTAAACCATCAGTATCATCAACTTCATCGATTCCTAATTCATAATTAGTAGTTACGTTAAATCGGCCTAAATATTCATTATCACCAGCTCGATTATAAATTGTAAAAGTACTATTGCCTTGATTAGAAGCGATTAAATAACCTTCTTGTTCGTCGATATAATAAATAGCTAAACCTTCAATTTCTCTGGTAGCATTACCATTTTTATCTGTAGTATCAATTAAATGACCTTTGTTATTTGATTTTGGATCGGCATTAAATTTCCAAATTCCAACCTCTTCTTCACCAAGATAAAAATAGCCTAATATATCATCAGCCACACAACCTTCAACTTGGGAACTAACACTGAAACTTCTTGTTAAAGCGGCATTTACTAATCCACCGTTATCATATAATTCCCATTGTTCTACAGACCCATCTTTATCATTAATAAACACATAATATTTATTGGAAGTTTTATTATGATACATACATAATCCATATATAGAATTTCTCAATCCAGTTACTATGGCACGATCTGCAATATCTTCTAATTTACGTGTATCAGGATTTACTTTATAAATAGCAATACTATCATTAGTACGATTACTAGCAGTGACTATAGTTACCTTTTCTTCTCCAAGTTGGAAATTATAACGTAAATCAACATTATTCATTCTGCCATCAGGTAAGTATTGTATTTCTTTGCCAGTTAAGTCATAAACCATTAAACCACCTTGTTTTTGAGTACCTATAATAGTACTTTGGGATGGCTCTTGTGGATGTACCCAAATTGCTATATCATCGGCTGCATCTTCGGTAGCATTAACTGGTTCAGTTTCTACTGTAGCTTTAACTGATATTGCTGTAGTATTATTATTGTCAGATTCAACTCCAATCATGTGAAATTTCATAGGAGAATCATTACTAGTTGCTGGTAATAATTGAAATCTAGCTTGATTATAAGTTTCTCCACTCATTACTATTTTGGGAATATGTAAAATTGTAGTATGAGGATCATAATAAATACTAGAATTATTAATTGGTGTATAAGTATTAAGCTCTAGAATAACTTCATTACTATCATTATCAATTTGTTTTAATGTGACAGAATAAGTGAGACTTTTAGTAGCTATCTTTACTTCAGGTAATGTTAAAATTCCTTTTTGATCATCCATGATGATTGTTTGAGCTATAGAATTACTGATTATAGTAACTAAAACAAGAAATAATGTAGTTCTTATCATTTAAAATTCCTTTGTAATTGTTGGGAGCAGTCGAAGCAATAATCACATAAATCTCCGAGCCAGTTAGGAATACATGACCAACCAGGAGGTAAGTTACCATCAAGATATTGGTCTTGTATATAACCTTCATAGTAGATATTTTTTAATGCACTAACTTTGCCACAATTTGTACAAGTAAAAGTTGTAGTTATTAAGTGTTCTCTGGCAATTTTCTTGTTTTTATTATTTGCAGTTAGCCATACTGAGATAAAAATAGCTAAACAAATTAGTGAGAAGACAATAATAACAAGTATAATCCAAATATTTTTCCAAAATTGAGTTTCAATAGGATTATTAATTAGATTTAATTCTGTTGGTATAAAATTATGAATATTTGAGATTTGAATTTTATCGTAGTTTTTTTGAAGAGTTTTTTGCCCAATACCTTTGACTTCCAACAACTGTTCTTTTTCAATAAATCCTCCTATTAGTTCTCGATGTTTTATAATGCGTTGCGATTTAACTGTTCCAATCCCTGTTAGTTCAGATGCTAATTCCTCGGCAGTTGCTGTATTAATATTTATAGCTTGAGCCTGATTTAACAGGATAAGTAGCACAAATCCATAGAAATATTTATAGCTAAGAAGTTTCATGCTTGTTAGATTAAAATTTGCTAAAAAACTTTAGTTTGATCGATTTCTAAAACTAAAGTTTTAAATAGATATTTTAGCCTACCACCATTTAACTAATGGGTTTTGGCAAGGAGCTTTATATGGATCATAATAAAATAAGTATTTAACTGGTTTAGTTTCATCAGCACCTTCTCGAAAGAAATTAGTGGATAATAAAAAACTGGTTACAACTTTTTCTTCAAAACTGCGTATCTTACCAGCAAATGGAGTTTTATCTAGTAAATTAGTATAGTTATAAACTGGATATAAAAAACTGAATTTATTTAATTTATTTTGTATATAAATCTTATTGTCAATATTAGCCATAAAGTCTTGAATAAAAATCATAACTTCTGTTTTATCCCATTTTAAATAAGATAAGCGTTTTTCAAATACGGTAAAAATTGTATTTTTGATTCGCTCATTATTACTTAAATAACCACTTTTTACTGACCATATTCCGCTAGCAGTAGTAAAAATTCCAATAAAGCTAAGTAGGAAAGTTCGCCGATTCATTGTTAATCTCCGATTGAGAATTATGCTTAAAAGTAATTATAACAGAATATAGCTCCATCAATATCTACTATAGAGAATTTCATCATTCTCCATCCATTCCAGCATTACCATACCAATAGCCATCACAACTTCCCATCGGCATTAAACGTTGTAATTTAGCTATTCCATCAGTTATAGCTTCTGGATTTTGTATACTATCATGGTAAATTTCAATAATCTTATCAGTATGATGTGATTGTGGGCTTATGCGTAATACTTCAACTCCCAAAGTAATTATCTCTGGTAATACTGATAATAAGTTATAGGTATGAGCAGATTGGGTTTGAATGCCATTTAAAGTTAAAAATGGTTTATTATCTTGGCTAAATAAAGTTAAACCATCTTCATAATCTATACAACAATATTGACAATCATCCTTGGGCAAATTATGAGATCGAGCAGTAAAACAACGAGCCGAATAAGCCAACGGCAAACGACCATAGACAAAAATTTCGGTCTCTACACTTACAGGACGACTGGCCTGAAAATCAGCTAATGTATCCCGAGATAATTCTACAGGCAGTACCCAACGGATTAAACCAAGCTTAGACAAAAAATCTAAACTATTATTATTATAAATATTTACGCTATGACCAGTTACAAATGGTTTACCTTCTAATAATTGTACTGCCGCCATATCATTGGCTTCTACCATGAACTTATTATTTTCACATAAACTGCGTAAAGTCTTAAGTTCTGATTCTGCTTCTATTAAGGATAAAGTAGACAATACAACTTCCTTACCAGCATCTATCAATTTATCAGCTAGTTCCAACCAATCAGAAGTTCGTAAAGATTTACGTTTAGAGCAAACAGTTTCCCCTAAATAGATAATATCAACATTTGTAGCTGCTATTTGTTCATAAAAATCTAATAAAGTTTCACGTGGCCAATAATATAAAACTGGCCCTAAAGATAATTTAGGTTTATTCATAAGAAAGTATATTTATTTGGTTACTATTCAACTTTATAATAATATGGGCAAATTATAAATTTTTTAGTCTAAATGAAAAAATTATTGGTGGGATAAGTTCATTGTAGGTTCTGCGTGGTTATAACGGAAAAATATATATGGGAGTAAAAAGTAATATTTATATATAGCGTTTCCCGTTTGTATAAAGCACATAAACCACCCCTTTCGTCCCCTCCTTATTAAGGAGATGATTAGGGGAGGTTGTATTTAACTAAATTGGGAAATACTATAATTTAACTCTGAGAAACAATAACTATTATTGCATCACGAATATCATCTTTAATATCAGTCAGGTCAATGCCATTAAGTTAAGGAAATTGATTAGGGAACAAGTGGTTATCCCTATAAATCATTATATTATGTAGAAAATCCGATTGTCCTTAATTTAATGGTATTGACACTAATGACTATGTTAAGCAACATTAATGTTATATATAATAACTTGCAATAGCCAAAGAACTGACAACTATTAATATTTGAACAAGACTAATTTCTTGAATAATATCCTTTTTTTTAATATCACAAACCCCACCTGGACAATATTTAGATGTTTTTTTAGTAAAAAAATAATAAATAATGCAACCAATACAAATTCCAAAAACTGACTCAAAATATAATAAAAATAAACATAAAAAACATATAGCAATCCTAATTGTGACCATCATTTCTAAAATAACTACTATAATAAACATTACAATAGAAAGTATTAAACCAATACTCCAAGCAAAACGTTTAGGAGTAGCACTAACATACTCAGGCTTTTGATTTGATACAAATAATCTCCCAGCAATTAAACTTGGAGAATACTTAGGATTAATTAAAATGCGAATAATGAAATCGAGCATAAAAAAAGTAACAAAAATTTTGGTATAGTGAAAATCCATCTGATTGTAGGCATGTAAAAATGAAAAAAACGCAAACAAAAATAAAATTCCTGCTCCTGCTCTTGCTTCTCGTTCATTTAAAACTAAACGATCGTAACCATCAACTGATTCGCCAAAATAAAATATCTCTTTTATATTCATGTTTGTTAACTTTTTCATATCGTTTTTTAAATTTTTAATCTTACTTATTGCAGCCTAACAGTTGGAGTATTTTCAGGTGTGAATCTATAAGTGCGTTGGGGAAAATTCCTAAGCCAAATGATCCAATAAATGCAAAAATTTCTTACCAGATTTCAGGTTTGTTAAATGCTTCTACGCAATATGAATTACCTATAATTGGTTCAATTTCATCACTAACCAATGATTGAGCAAGCCATCCTTCCGAATATGTTAGTTTCAAGGGAGCTTTAGCTATTTTTTCGGTAATTAATTTAAAACCGACTTTCGAGTAAAAATTAAGATCGCCATAGGTAAATAATATACTTACTCTGTTTTCTTTTAAGCGGTTAATGCCAAAGTTAATCAATTTTTGACCAATACCTTTCCTCTGGTAGCTTGTATGTATGGCTACAGGTGATAGGAGAAAAGCATTAACTCCACTTTGAAAAGTTAACCTTGTAAAAAAAATACTACCGATAATTTGTTCATTTTCAGTAGCAACAAAACCATAAAGGTCTTGAGCATCAGTGGTAGTTATTATATCATAAGTTAAGTTTCCTATTAACTCTCCTTCTGATTGTCCTTCTGAGTCTGAAAACACTTTAGTGAATAAATTTTTTATTTCCTCACTTTTGCTTGATTTAAATGTTAAGAATTCCATTTAATTATCTCCTCAAGGTAATTAAGTTTTTTCTTCGAGTAATCTATAATTGTACTTTTAGCACATAACACCGTTCTTGAGCAGCTAAAAGTTCGCCTCCAAGATAAAGTTAGAACTATATTCTATCAAAATCACTTTGAACAAGATTTAACGGATTAAATCTAAAGTAGTTTTAGAATCATGTCTCTTAAATCCTGCATAATTTTGTTCTAAAAGATGAAAACAGTTTACAATAAACAATAGGTTATTCCCTAGATATTAACCGACAAATCAGATAAGTTTGATATATCTCACTAAAATACACCAACGAATATATATTTAATACAACCTTATTTGTAACTACCTACCATGTAAAAAAGTATGTACAAAAAAGTCAAAAAATAGTAAACTAAAGAGATGAAAGACTTACCAAACGACATAGACTCACT
>JASFYV010000255.1:0-9239 GCA_045046925.1 Candidatus Marithrix sp.
TTATTATTTTTGTCTTTGGGCTTTTACATTTTTGGCAAATTGAGTTCATTTCTTTCATTTGTCTATTTTACCAGTAATTATAGTTTAAGCCCAGTACCCCAATAGTGTAATTATACTGAAAGTTAAATCCAGCAAATGCTTTAGCCATAACCTGTTGCTATCCAATAACAAAATCCATGCTTAAAATCATCTTGCCAACATCTTTTAATAAATAACTGTTCATACGATTAGCATTTTAGTATAGCAGTAAATTTGGTTTTCATTATTTATTCGTTATAGAAGTACTTGTTAATAATGTTGATATCTGTTTAGCAAAACTTTTTTCATTAACAAAAGTAATATCAAACATATTGGTCAAACCTTGTATTTGTTCATCACTTAAATCCACTACCAACATAAAGAAATTTTGTTTATCTATTCTTAATCTCTTACGCATTTTAATATATTTATCAATATAAGGTCGAAATTCACCTGATTTACATTCTATAAATATTGGTACATTATTTATCAAAAAGAATATGTCTAATTCGTTAGTGTCCTTGTTAGAAAAACTAATTTTAAAATTTCTTAAGCCAGCAAAATCAAGTTTATATTTATGACACAAAGCTAATATCTCCATAAAAGCAAACCATTCTAGCCATTCTCCATTAAAAAAACTAACGATTGGTTGCGCAGTTTGTAAATCTAAATGAATCAAATTCTTTTTCCTATTAAAAAAACATTTAGAAACAAAAGCATATTCGTAAAGTTCTTCACAAAATTCCCTAATAAGGTTAGCTTCTTTCTCATAATCAGATAAATCTAATGTCATATGAGTATAACCTTTTTTTTGAATACGTTTAATTTTATCGGTTACAATTCTTAATGTACTATAATTCTTACCTAATTTTACTGCTATATCATCAAAAAAACCAGTAGTATCAAGAGCTTTTTTATTTATATCTAGTTGAATATTTTTACTTTTAAACCAATCCAAAATAGGTTGATATTGTTTCTTTTCCGTCATGGCTGTTGTATTAAAAATATCCATATCAGAAGTATTGGTCGTAATGGGTACAGGTTTTAGATTACGTAATTCCTTTTTTACATTAGAATACTGTTTTAATACATCTTTAATAAAAAAAACAGTGTCGTATACTGGCATAGTTGTTTGACAAATTGGACATTTAACCTTTTTACCAATATGTTGATTAGGCACTTCTCGTAAGTATCTACATTTGTTGCATCTAAAAACAGCCATGTAAATTCTCCTTTTTATAATTATTGATTACTATAGCGTTTATATAAAGTATATAACCACCCCTTGCGTCCCCTCCTTATTTAAGGAGGGGATTAGGGAGGGGTAGTTGTATTTTAACTAAACAGGTAAATACTATATTCTATACAACTTTGCATAGAAACCATTTTGTTGCAACAAGTTAGCATGATTACCTTCTTCAATAATTTTTCCGTTATCAATGACGAAAATTCTATCAACTGATTTTACCGTGCTTAAACGATGGGCAATAATAATAGTGGTTTTATTATGCAAAAAATCTTGCAAAGCAATATGTAATTTAGCTTCAGTTTCTGTATCAAGAGCTGAGGTAGCCTCATCTAAGATCACAATTTTAGGATCAGCTAGAATCATCCTAGCTATTGCAACTCGCTGTTGTTGTCCACCAGATAATCTGATTCCACGTTGACCTAGTATAGTATCCAAACCATCAGTCATATCTTGCACTACTGATGTTAACTGAGCTATTTCAATAGCTTCCCATAATTTATCTTCTGATAATTTTCGCCCCATGGTTAAACTAGAACGTAGCGTTCCATTTAGTACTGGATGTTGTAAAACTGCAAACACATTTTGACGGATTATATCCATACCAATTTTTGTCACTGGAATATTATCAAATCTAATTTCACCAGCTTGATGAGTGTAAAGACCAATTAAAATTTGCACCAAAGTAGTTTTACCACTACCACTAGAACCCACAAAAGCAACCTTTTCACCAGCTTTTATATCTAATGAAATATTGTCAAGAACCGTTTTGTTGTAGGAAAAACTAATATTTTGGAGCTGAATTGAACTAGTTATTTTATTTTCAAATGGATTGATTTTATTGGAATATTTTGGTTCCCAAGCTAAACTAAACAATGTATTTACCCGTTGTAAAGCTGCTTCTGCACTGTGATAACTGTAATGAATCTCAATGATTGATTGAATTGGAGTTAACATTACCCACAGATAACCAAATACAGCAAACATTTGGCCTATAGATAAATCAGCAAATAATACCATCAACATGCTTACAGCTCTAAATATCTCAAAACTAATTAGAAATACATTGATCGAAAATCTACTAGCAACATCATTTTTCCACGCATAATCAATAGCATAATTTTTAACCTTGTTAGCATTAGCTATAACTTTGCCTAAATAATGCTGTTCTTGGTTATAAGCTCTGATTTGTTGAATTTCCTCTAAAGTT
This sequence comes from Candidatus Marithrix sp., assembly GCA_045046925.1. Classification (GTDB taxonomy): domain Bacteria; phylum Pseudomonadota; class Gammaproteobacteria; order Beggiatoales; family Beggiatoaceae; genus DRQV01. Next base: position 2,475 of record JASFYV010000255.1, read on the forward strand.
TCTGTTAAATTTTGTTGGAAATCAGCATAGGCAGCATTTTCTTTTTTCTTTAAAATTCTAACTTTACGGCCTAATTTTACCGTGATATAGATCACTAACGGATTGACTAACAAGATAATTACGGCTAATTGCCAGTGCATCCACAACAATATCGTTGCAATCCCTAAAATAGTTAAAACCGCAATTAAAAAATTACCAATACTAATTCCAAGAAATCGATCAATACTGTCTAAGTCAGTTACAAAATGGGAAACTACTTGGCCACGACCTAAAGTTTCATATTCCCGCATAGAAACTCTTTGTAATTGACCAATTAAATCTTTGCGAATACAATAGATTACATCTTTGGAAATGATGGTGAATTGGCGAACTTGCCATACTCTTAAACCTAGTACTATTAATCTTAAGAATATTACAAATAAAGTAATAACTGTGATAGTTAAAATTGAACCATGCCAACCAACTGGAAAGAACCAATTAATAGTATTAACTATAAAATCAGGTTTATCAAGTAATACTTCATCCACTAATAATGGCATAAATAATGGGGCAGGAACGCTTAAAACTGTGGCTATAATTGCGATTATATTAGCTAAAATAATTTCTCGTTTATGTTGAAAAGCAATATTAATAATTTGTTGCCAGGTGTAGCCTGCTTTAGTTTTATCCATTATTTAGCTGTATTTTAGATGGGATTTAATATTTTATCATATATGTAGGATTTACTGATTTGATAGATTACAGTCGCATCAAATAAGTAATATATTTGAGTTTAATTAAGAATTATTGTCTGTGGTTTTCAGGATTTAAAAATTTACAGAATGAAAGACTATCAATATTTGGTAGTCCTGCATAAAGTAGTGGTAAACTTATCAGGTCTTTAATACCTAATAGGTTTTTTAGAGTCATCACTACTTTATTCAGGACTACCTGAGATTTTTATTCAAAATTTTATCATTCTCAGCTTTAACAGTATCAACAGGATTTTCTTTTACAGTCATTTTAAAATGAATCCTATCCTCTCCTAGTTTCATTATTAAGCATAATCAGAATAGTATTTAAACTCAATAAAGAATTCTAAAATTAAACACTTTATACCTAACACCATTCTTGAGCTAACGAAGGTTGACTTCCAAGATAAAGTTAGAGATAAGGTGCATGACACTATCGCTTATGTATCCTACCAAATCGTAATTTATTAATTAAACATATATGGATTACGAGTTTTTATCATTTAATAATTCTTTTATCAAAAAGGGTAAACTTGCTCCCATAATCCATGTACTTGGATCAACAAGGAATACAAACCAAATAGCTATATGCAATGAAATAGGAATCAGTGTACATCCGACCAACCATGAAACAGGACCAATAATTGACCCTTGAGAATAAAATTTGCCAAATCCTTTTTTTCGATTACGGATATTAAGAATAATGAAAGCCCAGTTACAGAAAGCAACATATAATCCAAATAAGCATAAAATAATGCCAAATATCCATTTTATAGTTTGCATTTAATTAACACCTAACATACCTCTTCTCCTGCCGATAGGTCGGGTACAAGGGCAAGTTAGAATTAACCTTACTTTGCTCCCAATTATATTCTCCAGAACTTGAGAAAAAATGAAAAACTATATCGGCGACAAGTTGTCCAACTGGAGTGTAAAATTATGTATTTTTGTTAAATTCATCTATTAATTCAATATACCCTTCATGTCCTAAAACATAAATAAATTCTTGCGACAATATTTCAAGATCGTTTTTGCTAAAATATACTGGAATATATTTCCATATGTCTTTGTTACTTGCTATATCATGAAAGAAGGAAATTAATGTAGCTTGTCCCATTTCCATTGAAATTTTATCTTCATTAGAAATAGATGATAAAGCTAGTTTTACGATTCTTTTTGCTTTATCCAATTCACTCTTCTTTGATAATATAATAAATTCTTGGTACATATCAAGCCAAAATTCAAACGGATTTTTACATTCTGTAATAAAACCTCGATCTTCTGGTATTGAACTTATTGCTGTAGTTTTCCAATCCATTTTTTACACCTAACATACCTCTTCTCCCGCCGATAGGTCGGAGAGCAAGGGCAAGTTAGCAATTACAGTTTATGAATTACTTCTTTAAAATGCACCCAATCACGAATAAAACCCATCTCAAGGAAACTAATAAGCTTTTCTTCAAATTTAGCCCGTTTAGTCAATTGTATTGGAGTAGCACTATTCCAATTGCCATCGTCACCAAGTATCTTGGCTTTAAGTAATTTAGCAGTATTGATATAAATACCCATATTTGAATTTATAGCTTCACGACCGGGTAAAAATTTATCAATAGCAATATTCAGTGAAATATAGTTATCACCACCAATATCACGCCATCCCAATATCTTATCGTTAAGAAAAACATGGATAATTTCTACTAAAAAGTCAGCACTTAACTTTCCAGCCGCATGGGTTAAAACTTGTAAATGAGCCCATGTACCACCATACTTGCCACGTTTGGTTTTGATTATGGATAATTCACCACCTACCACTTTTGCAAGTCCAGTTTTTCTATCATATTCGATAGTTAAATCTTGTTTTGGGAGTAGTTCGGAACTATCTGTATTTGTTGAATTTTCTAATTGTGCCGAATCGGCACATTTGGAGATGCCCGTCCCATAACGTTTTTCAACGGCCAACAAAAATTCTATTGTACTGGGTGAACGTAAATATTTTCTCATATCTAATTCACTTAAACCCTTTGCTTTACGCAATCCATTCCATAAGACCATAACGTATTTAGTGAACCCATCTGGGTTTTATGGCCAATTGGTAACGTAAAGCCACCAATATTAACTTCCATCATTTGGTTAGTTTTCATATTTGTCTTGGTATAAAGTTATGAATAATATTTGATTGATGCGGTTAATTTCCTCACCACATCTTACATTGCAGGTTACGAGTTAAATTATTATGAATATCTTCCCAATAACTCGTAAGGTGTATAAGCAAAGCGTCATACACCAAAACCCAAAGGCAATTAAATCATACAAGGTAAGTAAATGGTGTGTGGTGCATGACGCTATCGCTTATGCACCCTACGAATTACTTGTTTATTGTATACGGCTTACGAGTTAAATCAGTTTTTTAACACCACCCTAAAACGTGGACTGCCATTTTCCAAACGATCAAGGGCGGCATTCACATCTTTAATATCGAATACTTCTACTTCCGGTTGAATATCATGGCGTGCAGCAAACTCAAGCATTTGTGCAATGGTACTTGGGCTGCCAACAGGTGACGACGACACCGAACGCTGTGCTCCCATTAACGAGAATACGCTCAATTCTACAGGCTCTATAATCGCACCTAAAAAGTGTAAACGACCTTTTGGCTTTAACGTTTGCACATAGCTTTCCCAATTTAGGTTCACATTAACAGTGGATAAAATTAAATCAAAACTGTTAGCCGCATTTTCCAATTCTTTGTCGTCACGTGAATTTAGCGTGTGGTGAGCTCCTAAATCCAATGCCTCAGTGCGTTTAGATTCAGATGATGTAAATGCCGTCACTTCGCAGCCCCAGGCATTTAAAAATTTCAGGGCCATATGCCCCAACCCCCCTATGCCTATCACAGCAACTTTCGCGGTGGGTTTTAAATCAAATTGCTTCATTGGATTGTAAACGGTTACACCGCCGCAAAAAAGTGGACCAGCAGATTCACTGCTTAGGGTATCGGGTAATCGCACCACGCTTGTGGCTTGTGCACGGACTTTATCAGCAAAACCGCCATGGCGGCCAATCATGGTGGCTTGTGCGTTTGCACATAAGTTGTGATCACCTTCTAAGCAGGTATTGCAGGTATTGCAGAGCCAGCATGCCAACCTAGGCCAACACGATCGCCTGCTTTTAAATGAGTAACATGCTTGCCCACAGAATGAATGCGACCAGCTACCTCATGACCCGGTACAAGCGGATATTGTGTAAAGCCCCATTCATTATTAATCATGCTTAAATCACTATGGCAAATACCGCAATAGTCCACATCAATTTCCACATCATGGTCACCCAGTACCCCTGGATTGTATTCAAATGGTTCCAGTTTGCCACCGGCTTCTAAAACTGCGTATGCCTTTATCATAATCTTTCCTATAGTGTATTGAGAGTTGGGGAGGTTTATTATAGTACTAACTAATTTGTTAAGTAGACATTATTTATACATATAATGGCGAGTTGAGGAGCGAAGATACCTTATAATGGACTCGGTAGAGGGCGATTATCAGGCAAATTCGTCGCCTCGAACGATTGTTATCGGGCTGCGAGAGCGAAGCGTAGCAGAACGGTGACAACCGTTTGAGGGAGGATGTTTCTCCTCAACTCGCCATTATAGGCGCTGCGTAACGAAGTGGAGCAGTGCCTATAACACCCCTCTTCTCCCGCCGATAGGTCGGTGAGCAAGGCTAAGTTAGAAATTACAGTTTATGAATTACTTCCTTAAAATGTGTCCAATCATGAATAAATCCCATCTCAAGGAAACTAATCAACTTTTCTTCAAATTTAGCACGTTTAGTCAATTGTATTGGAGTAGCACTATTCCAATTGCCATCATTACCAAGTATTTTAGCTTTTAGTAATTTAGCAGTATTGATATAAATACCCATGTTAGAGTTTATAGCTTCACGACCGGGTAAAAAATTATCAATAGCAATATTTAGGGAAATATAATTATCCCCACCAATATCACGCCATCCTAATATTTTATCGTTAAGAAAAACATGGATAATTTCTACTAAAAAATCAGGACTTAACTTTCCAGCCGCATGAGTTAAAACTTGCAAATGTGCCCACGTTCCACCATATTTGCCACGTTTGGTTTTGATGATAGATAATTCACCACCTATAACTTTTGCACGACCAGTTTTTCTATCATATTCAATAGTTAAACTTTGTTTTAGAGGTAAATTGGAAGTATCTGTATCTATTGGGTTTTCTAAATACGGTGAATCCCCGTATTTGGAAATATCTGTTCCATAACGCTTTTCAACTGCTAACAAAAATTCAATTGTGTCAGGTGAACGTAGATAATCATCCAATCGTAATTCACTTAAACTCTTTGCTTTACGCAACCCATTACCATAAGCCCACAACGCATTTAGTGAACCCATCTGGGTTTTATGACCAATCGGTAATGTAAAACCACCGATATTGACTTCCATCATTTGGTTAGTTTTCATATCTTTTTAACTATTTTAAACCTACCATTATTTTAACATATGGTTTAATACAATGTTTTTTACTAACATACCTCTTCTCCCGCCGATAGGTCGGACTCCAAGATTAAGTTAGATTGTAGGGTGCATAAGTGAGAACGTCATGTACCACACAGTGTTATAATCAATAGTGTTTTTTCGCATATTGGATTAAGATAAGGTGCATGACGCTATCGCTTATGCACCCTACCAAATTACAATTTATTAATCAGACATATACGGCTTACGAGTTTCACCGCCCCTATTTGGTTAGTTTTTACCTTGATTAAGTCTTTTAAGCAAATCTTGTATTTCATGTTTTGATATACGACCAACTTCATGAGTTTGTCCATTAAAATATATTTCAATTCTTCTGCCACAATATCTACAATTACCATTTGCAAGTGCCTTTACCATTTTTTGGCAAGTTCCACAATGTGAGTCCATAAATTATTACCTATAAATTGATGTTCTAATGCTTCCTATTTTCTTTCTAAAGATTAACGAACAGTGAAAAATAAGATAAAAAATCTAAATTGTTATTCGGTGGGCAACAATAAACCAATTACCCACCATACCAGACTATATCAACCTTTCTGAATTGTGTTACTCACTCTTTGTCTGACCTCATCAATTATTGCCTGTGTTGCATCATAAATTGCAAAGTTTTCATGTGGACGATGATTGATGTATTCAATGGCTGATTCAATATCACCAAAACTACGGCGTTCAGAACTATCACCTTCTACTGTCATAATATATCTCCATTTATCTGGTTTTTTCTCTGTTGACGTTAAGTGTACTTTGTAATCAGTTACAATGACACCTAACACCGTTCTTCACCCGCCGAAGGTCGGCGAGCAAGGATTAGTTAGAAATAAATTTCATATTGGTTCCTATACTCGGAATAATACTTTATTGCAATTAACAAAGCTTGAAAAATGGCTACCACTAGGCCAGCAACCAAGAGGTATATATTTTCGCTGAAATTATATGTGGCTATACACGCCCAAAATATATAGACGGCATTGGAACCAACACCACTTATGACATTTATTTGTTTCTCAAATTGCAGACCAGTCGGATAATTAAAAAAAGTCAGTATTTTTAAAATCGCAACTCCGATAAAGAAAAGAACGTGACTCCAAATGACAACATAAATAGTAAACTTAACTACTTCAATAACAAAGTTGAAAATTGCTTCAAAAATAATATCCATATGCGGTTCCATATTTTTTCAAGCTAACACCCCTCTTCTCCCGCCGAAGGTCGGTGAGCAAGGGTAAGTTAGAACTATATCGAACAATCCTAAAATTACATTCCATCAACTTCACTGCGAACTATCAAAATTCATACAAACAGTTTACAGCAAACAGATAGTACAAGTTAAATACTTAATATTAAAAATAATTAAGGACAATTGACCACTAACACCCCTCTTCTCCCGCCGATAGGTCGGTGAGCAAGGGCAAGTTAGAACTTATCGTATAATCCTAAAATTACATTCTATCAACTTCACTTTGAAC
>JASFYV010000256.1:0-8280 GCA_045046925.1 Candidatus Marithrix sp.
ATAGATTTAATTTATGACTGTTATAAATAATTTTAATTAAACGTATCGTAATGATTTATAAACATAAAAAGTTGGCATGGGCATGGTAGGTAGTTACAAGTAAACTACACTGATTCGATTCAGTTTATCGAGCAAGATTGATCAACATCATATAAATTTTATCATAATCAAGTAAACTCTAAATAATTAATTTGACATTTAACAAATAATAGCGGTTTTTAAAACTAAAACGATTTGCATTAATATATTGTTATATATAATGATTTTAATAACAAATTAGAATTAGTATAGTTAAGTTGGAATCTAAACTAATCTAAATTTTTGAATGAGAGTTTATTAATGTTATTATATATGATATGCCTTAAAAGTTTGATAATTGACTAACTTAAGCTGTATTTGAATTTATTTGCAATTTACAAATCACAATTAGTAAATGGAGATGTTTAGTGGAAGTAAGAGCACAAGTTTCAATGACGTTTCACCTTGACAAGTGTATCGGCTGCCATACTTGCAGTGTTGCTTGTAAAAACATTTGGACCGACCGCAAAGGTACTGAGTACATGTGGTGGAACAATGTGGAAACTAAACCCGGCACTGGTTATCCTTCCAAATGGGAAGACCAAGATGTTTACAAAGGTGGTTGGGAACCTAAAGGTAAATCAATTGGTTTGAAAGTTACGGATAAATTCCGTGGTTTAGCCAATATTTTCCATCAACCGCATTTACCAACAATTGATGATTATTACGAACCTTGGACTTATAAATACAACGATTTATTTGATAGTCCAGCCGGTGATGATCAACCAACAGCTCGTCCAGTTTCAATGATTACTGGCGAAAATATGGATATTAATGCTGGACCAAACTGGGATGATGATTTTAGTGGTTCAGAGATTTACGCTAAAAATGATCCTAACTTTGCAGCTTTAAGTGATAGTGAAAAAGAAGCATTATTTGAAATAGAACGTTTGGTATTTTTCTATTTACCACGTATCTGTAACCATTGTTTAAATCCAGGTTGTGTGGCTTCTTGTCCATCTGGTGCTTTATATAAACGTGGTGAAGATGGAATTGTATTATTAGATCAAAATGTTTGTAGGTCATGGCGATTCTGTGTATCCGCTTGTCCTTATAAGAAAACTTATTATAACTGGAGTACTGGCAAATCAGAAAAATGTATTCTTTGCTATCCTAGATTAGAAACTGGCCAGCCACCGGCATGTTTCCATTCTTGTGTAGGTAGAATTCGTTATTTGGGTGTAGTGTTATATGATGCTGAAATGATTGAACAAGTTGCTTCAGCCCCAGAAAATGAATTGGTTGATTTACAAAAAGAAATGATTTTAGATCCACATGATCCAGAAGTCATTGCTCAAGCTGAAAAAGACGGAGTTCATTTCTCTGTTATTGAATCTGCTCAACAATCACCAGTGTATAAATTCTTAAAAGAATGGGGCTTGGCTTTACCATTACATCCAGAATACCGTACTTTACCAATGTTATTTTACATACCACCATTGTTACCAGTTTTGGGTCATGTGGAAAAAGGTAATTATAACGTTGATGTAGAAAACTACTTTGGTTCATTGGATAAAGCTAGATTACCGATGAAATATTTAGCCAAAATGTTTACTGCTGGTGATGAAACTAAAGTTCGAGAAGTATTGGAAAAACTGTTAGCAGTGCGTATGTTTAAACGGGCTGAACAGGTAGATGATATTGATAAAGCTGAAGTAGATAAGATGTTAGAAAAAACTGGATTAACTCCAGAAATGTGTGAAGAAATCTATCGTTTAACTGCTTTACCAACCTATGAAGACCGTTTTGTTATTCCTCCAATGCACCGTGAATATGTGGCAGACGCATTAATGGGTGATCCTTACAGTTTCAAAGCTGAAGCTGGTATTGGTGGATTTAAAGACCGTCCTGAACGTGGTTTATAAATGAAAGATTCTGAGAACAAGCAACTTTATATATGTTTCTCTCAACTGTTGGATTATCCCACGGCGGATTTAGGGACTCAAACTCAAACTTGTATTGATTTGCTTAAAACTAACCATATCGAAGCTGCGGAACAAATAACTAAGTTTTTGGAATTTGTACAAAACAAAGATATAGGTTATTTAGAAGAAGTTTATACTGGAACGTTTGATGTTAATCCGGCGTGTCATATTTTTGCTGGCCATCTATTATTTGGTGAAAGCTTTAAACGTGGAGCATTCATGGCTGGGCTGGAACAGGAATATAAGGAACATGGTTTTGATACTAAGATAGAGCTTTCAGATCATATTCCAGTTTTATTCCGGTTTGTAAGTTCAACCGATTCTGATTTTGCGAATGATTTATTAAAAGACTGTTTAATTCCAGTGTTTGCAAAAATGAATGGAAACTTTGAAGATGATTCACTTAATCCTTATATGCCAGTGCTTAGAACTGTTTCACTTGTCCTTAACAATATTTTTAAAGGAAGATAATAATGACATTTAGTGATTTTATGTTTGGGGTTTTCCCTTACATGTGTATTATTATTGCTATTGTAGCAACTACTTGGCGTTATGTGACAGATAAATTTTCTTATTCTAGTTTATCTTCACAGTTTTTAGAAAATCGAAAATTATTTTGGGGTTCGATTACTTGGCATTATGGTATTTTAGGAGTATTAACTGCTCACTTAGTAGGTTTTTTAATTCCTAGCAGTATTTTATGGTGGAATATGGAACCAGTACGTTTGTATATTTTAGAAACTACTGGATTTGTATTAGGTTTGATGGCGTTAGTTGGATTAATAATATTAATAATTCGTCGTTTTTCCAGTTCCAGATTAAAAGTTGTGACTTCTAACATGGATAAAATATTATATATAGCTCTATTTACTCAAGTTCTTACTGGAGTATTGACAGCCATATTTTATCGTTGGGGCTCATCATGGTACTCAGGTTTTGCAGTACCTTACTTATGGTCAATCGTGGAACTTAGACCAGATGTTACTTTAGTAAATAACTTACCATTAACTGTCCAAATTCATATTTTAAACGCATTTTTCTTATTATTCTTGTTACCATTTACTCGTTTAGTGCATATTTTATCAGTGCCAATCAAGTATATTTGGAGACCACATCAAGTAGTAAGATGGAATCGCCGGAAACAAATTTTAGGACCATTTTAGGTTGATTTTAATAAATGATTGACAAATAATTTGTAGGGTCGGTGTAACGAAACCGACCATTTAGGTGAAGTAAATTAACGCAAATGGTCGGTTACTCCACCGACCCTACAATACTTGTTTACATCTATATATATTCGTTATATAATTCAAATAGATATTCTATTCTAGCCATTTCGTTGGAAAATGATTTAGAGCGATAGCAGAGGTCAACAGCTTTATCAAGGCTTTGATGAGCTTTGACTAGTTTTGGTGGCATGGTTAGCGGGTCGTATAAATCGGCTAAACTGCTATCCGGAAATTCAGCTCGTACATCTAAAATTTTTTGAGCGGCTTTTTCTACTTTGTTCTTTTTAGTCAGGTCTTTAGGCCAAGGGAAGTTGTTGTAGACTATTTTGTTGGAATATCTATATCTACTTTCTAACCTGCCACAAGTATATTTTGTCCAAGCCATGTGCATAGTAGAATTAATAATTCCAAATTCAAATAATGTCGCATTAGGAATAATAAATGCCGAATAATTTGCAATTACATTTTTATTTAAAAAAGCTGTTGGTATAAAATTTCTATTTTCGGAAGAAACTACTGGTATCATTAGATAATCATTATCAGGTTGTCTATCTTCCATAAATAATGTAGGAAAATTAGCCCATTTTCTAGTTGCTTCTTTTTTACTTTTACTTCTCCATTCCTTTATGTTATTTACTCTTCTTAAAATCTCAGGGTTAGATTTGATTTCTTTTGGAGTTGCATTTTTTAACCACAAACAAAATCTATCTAGCCCATTTATTAACTCTTTTGAACCTATATATGGTTTTACCAAATGCTTTATTTCAGGAAAATTACTTATTAACTTATCTTTTTCATCAGGTGTCAATATTAAGTTTCCATTATCTATAGCAGCATTACCTTTCATCATTGGTAATATATTTAGCATAGGTTTAGTTCTACCAAAAATTATTATATCTTCAGCATCTACTAAATAAGGATTTATATTCTTTACCTTTTTTTCATGAGATTCACCATTAATATCATCATATTCAAAAAGAAGTTTATTCCCAATATCAAAATTAGCAAATCCAATTATCACAACATGCACTGCTGCATTACTTTTAGCTTCATTATTCCATTTGAACGTTGAATGTGCAAAATGTATTTTTATACCATAATTTTTTAATAAAACATCCCATAATACACCCACTTGGTCACCTTGTACAATAGAATTAGTTGAAACAAAGGCAATTTTAATTCTTGTATTTTGGATATATTTTGTTGCAAGAAAATACCAAGCTGCAATGTAGTCAAGAACACCATAACTCCTTACACCAGCAAATATTAGTTTTATTTCTTGTTTTTGTTCACTATTTTGATTTCTTGAACCATAAAACGGTGGATTCCCAAGTATATAATTTAATTTCTTTTTAGGAACTATATTCTCCCAATTAATCCGCAACGCATTTCCATGCACAATATTCGCAGACTTCCGCAACGGCAATCTTGTAAAATACTGTCCAAATTCCTCCGAAACCAACAAATTCATCTGATGATCCATCAACCACATCGCCACCTCAGAAATTCGCACTGGCCACTCGTCATACTCAATCCCATAAAACTGATCCACCTCAACCAACACCAACAAATCAATATTAAATGCCTGTTGACTACCTTTTAACTCCCGCAAAACCTCAAGCTCCAACAACCGCAGCTCACGATAAGAAATAATCAAAAAATTCCCACACCCACAAGCCGGATCCAAAAAATTAAGCTGTGCTAATCTCTTATGAAAAGCCTTCAACTTAGTCTTATTCTTCTTAACCTTCCCGAACTCCTCCCACAATTCATCCAAAAATAATGGCTTAATCAACTTCATAATATTCTTCTCAGAAGTATAATGAGCACCCAAATTTCGCCTCTCTTCTGGCTTCATCACACTTTGAAACATCGAACCAAAAATTGCTGGTGAAATTTTCCCCCAATCCAAATTACAACAATCCAACAACATCTCCCGCATCTGTGAATTAAACGCTGGAATTGGCAACGGTTCCTCAAACAACTTACCATTAATATACGGAAACTGATTCAAAGATTCATCCAAGTTTTTCAATCGTTTAGAATGTGGTGTATTCAAAACCTGAAAAAATTCCGACAACAAAGCCCCCAAATTACTCCCATCAATCCCAGTTTTTACCTCCACAAACTCCTTAAATAAATCCTGCTCAAAAATCCCGGTACTATCCGCAAACAAACAAAACAATACCCGCACCAATAATACTTCCAATGGATGATCATTATAACCACTATCATCAAGCAAATCATGCAGCTTACCTAACAACTCAGCAGCTTTTATATTAACTGGGTCTTCTTCCTTAAAACCCCGCTTCTGATAACCAGCGATAAAACCAAACAACTTAATATTGATATGCAACTCACTGATATTAAATTCATATTCCTCAGAATCATCCAGATCATATAAGCGAAAATTCTCAAAATCGGACACCAACACATATTTTGGCAATTCCCGTTCTTTCAAACCACTAAAATAATCCAATGCCTGTAAATAAGCTCGATCTAAATTCTTACCTCTCGACTTATGCTCAACCAACAAAGTTCCTTTCCAAAACAAGTCAATAAAACCATATTTGTTATTTAACTTTTTAACCGGCTGTTCAAACGAAGCCAACCGCCTCCGGCTCATTCCGAAAATATGAAAAAAACCATCCCAAAACGATTTCGCTTCAGCATATTCTCTTGTTTCTCCTTGCCATTCCTTGGAAAATTTTAATGCTCGATCTTTTATTTCATTCCAACTTAAAGCCATTTATAAAATCCTTGTTTAACAGTTGTTTAAAAACCGAAGCTTTTTGGTCCACCAGTTTGCTCAAGAAAACCATCAGTTAACAAATTCTCCATTACAAAGCTTCGCTTTGAACTCCAATATATATTTCATTAATGGCATGTAGTTACAAATATTTTATTATTACTTTCGCAACCTACTTATTTTATCTCGTAATTTAGCTGCTTCTTCAAACTCAAGATTTTCGGCATGTTGATACATTTGTTTTTCTAGTTGTTTTATTTTTAAGGCTAATTTTTTTGGAGATAAACTAGCATAACTAGCTTGTTCTTCTGCAATTTGAGGTTCATGTGTTTCAGTGGCTTGCTCCATATCTAAAATATTGGTAATTGCCTTGGTTATTCCCAGTGGAATTATATTGAATTTTTTATTATGAGCTTGCTGTTTAATACGTCTTCGGTTGGTTTCATCAATGGCTTTCTGCATGGCAGTAGTTACCACATTAGCATAAAAAATAGCTTGCCCATTAATATGCCGAGCAGCTCTTCCAACTGTTTGAATCAAAGAACGTTCTGATCGTAAAAACCCTGACTTATCTGCGTCAAATATCATTACTAAAGATACTTCTGGCATGTCTAAACCTTCTCGCAATAAATTAATTCCAACTAGTACATCAAAAACTCCAATCCGTAAATCATGAATAATTTCCACCCTTTCTATCGTAGCAATATCTGAGTGTAAATAACGTGTTTTCACTCCATGTTCAACTAAATATTCGGTTAAATCTTCTGCCATTCGTTTAGTCAAAGTAGTAATCAGAATTCGTTCATCTTGTTGTACTCGTTTATTAATTTCAGATAATGCATCATCAACTTGAGTGGTAACTGGCCTAATTTCAATTGGCGGATCAATTAAACCAGTTGGACGTACTACTTGTTCAATAATATCATTGGCATGTTGATATTCATAATAACCTGGTGTAGCAGAAACAAATACTATTTGGGGAGCAAGTCGTTCAAATTCTGCAAAAGTTAATGGTCGATTATCTAATGCTGATGGCAAACGAAAACCATAATCAACTAAAGTTTCTTTGCGAGAATGATCGCCTTTATACATAGCACCAATTTGTGGCACTGTAACATGGCTTTCATCAATTATTAGCAAAGCATTTTCTGGCAAGTAATCAAATAAAGTTGGTGGAGGTTCGCCAGCTTTTCGTTGAGATAAATAGCGAGAATAATTTTCGATTCCAGAACAATAGCCAATTTCCATTATCATCTCTAAATCAAACATAGTTCGCTGTTCCAAACGTTGAGCTTCTACTAATTTATGTTTAGCATATAATTTTTTTAGACTAGTTTGTAATTCTATTTTAATATCATCAATAGCTTTTAATAAAACATGACGAGGAGTAACATAATGACTTTTAGGATAAATAGTTAAACGTGATACACGTCGTAAAGTTTTACCTGTTAATGGGTCAAAATAACTTAAATTTTCAATTTCATCATCAAATAGTTCTACTCGAATTGCATCTCGATCCGAATCAGCAGGATAAATATCGATAATTTCCCCACGTACTCGATAATTGCCTCGTTCTAATATAGTTTCATTACGAATATATTGCAACTCAGTCAAACGACGGATAATAAAACGTTGACCAATTTTTTCTCCTTTAACCAAATGCAATACCATCTGCAAATACCAATCTGGGTCTCCCAATCCATAAATAGCAGATACTGAAGCTACTATGATCGCATCTTTACGTTCTAACATCGCTTTAGTCGCTGACATCCGCATCTGGTCAATATGCTCATTGATAGAAGAATCCTTTTCTATATAAGTGTCCGATGCAGGCATATAGGCTTCTGGCTGATAATAATCATAATAAGACACAAAATATTCCACCGCATTATTTGGAAAAAAATCTCGCATTTCACTATATAATTGAGCAGCTAAAGTCTTATTAGGAGCTAAAATTAAAGCTGGAACTTGTCTTGCTTGAATCACATTAGCCATAGTAAATGTTTTACCAGAGCCAGTTACTCCCAACAAAATCTGATGTTTATAATTATTTTTTAAGCCAGCTAATAATTGTTTAATAGCTTGGGGTTGATCACCTTTGGGTACAAATTTAGATTGAAGTTGGAAAGGTTTGCTCATGATTAACAGTTTATTTAAAAAAGGTATTGGTGAACGAAGGGTAAGGTTAGCTACTAGAATAGTAACTACCTACCATAAAAAGGTAACTAGATATGATAACTAAAAAGAGATAAAAGTAGGAGAAAATAAATTCCGCAAAGAAGTAAAAACATTATGACCT
>JASFYV010000257.1:0-14095 GCA_045046925.1 Candidatus Marithrix sp.
TACTTATTTGTCTTTGGGCTTTTACATTTTTGGCAAATTGAGTTCATTTCTTTCATTTGTCTATTTTACCAGTAATTATAGTTTAAGCCCAGTACCTGTGTCTGCCCTTAATGGTATTATCTATTTTTTCAAATTATCTAAATATTTTTCGGCATCTAATGCAGCCATACAACCAGTTCCAGCCGAAGTAATAGCTTGACGATAAATATGGTCACATACATCTCCAGCAGCAAATACTCCAGGAATACTAGTTGCTTGTGAATTACCATCAGAACCAGTTTTTATCTTTAAATAACCATTATTCATTTCTAATTGGTCTTTGAATAAATCTGTGTTTGGTTTATGGCCAATAGCAATAAATATACCAAACAAATCAATGTCTTGAGTTGAATTATCTTTGATGTTTTTGATTCGCATTCCAGTAACTCCACCTTTATCACCTAATACTTCATCAAGTACATTATTCCAAGCTATTGTTACTTTTCCGGCTTTTTCTTTTTCAAATAATTGATCAGCTAAAATTTTCTCAGATCGAAGTTCATCTCTTCTATGTACTAGGGTAACATGAGTAGCTATATTGGATAAGTATAAAGCTTCTTCCACTGCCGTATTACCACCACCAATAACCGCAACTTTTTGATCACGATAGAAAAAACCATCACAAGTAGCACAAGCCGAGATTCCTTTACCTTTATATGCTTCTTCAGAAGGTAAACCTAAATATTGAGCTGATGCACCAGTTGCAATAATTAAGGCATCACAGGTATATTTATTAGAATCACCAGTTAAAATAAAAGGTCGTTGTGTTAAATCTACCGCATTAATATGATCAAAAATTATTTCAGTATTAAAACGTTCTGCATGTTGCTTCATTCGTTCCATTAAATCTGGGCCAAGTACTCCTTTATTATCTCCAGGCCAGTTATCAACGTCAGTAGTAGTCATCAACTGACCACCTTGTTCTATGCCAGTTATAAGCACTGGATTTAAATTAGCACGAGCCGCATAAACTGCAGCAGTGTAACCAGCTGGACCTGAGCCAAGAATTAATAAACGACAATGTTTTGTTTCACTCATAAAATAATCTCTAAATTTGGAGTCCTTGTATAAGAAAATCTTACCTTAAAATATATTTGAATTTTTGGACAAATATTTAAGATATAGCAATTCTTAATTATGAATGCTTAATTCTTAATTAAATTCAATAGCAACTACTTGTTTAGTATTGTTGTAATCTATTAAATTGGGAATGCTATAAATTAAGCATATATAATATATGGTGTATTAAATTCTATATCACAATATATATCAATTCTTAATACTTAATTACTTATTTTATAATAGACATCTTTCCTAAATAAAGGTATATGTAGAATGCAATGAAGTATGAATTGCATCAATCGTGTATCTAAAAATATGACTCGAAAAATGTAATTCGTAAACTCATTACATCCTACATAAAATCCGTAATTTGTATAGCTCTGGTCAATTTCACGTCGTTAATACATATATAGCTATTTTCGTTATTTAAGAAAGATGTCTAATCTATTCAATTAGAAAATATCATATCAGTAATTATTAGTCTATTAAAATGTAGAATCCACCTCCTTATCAAAGAAGAGAATCAATAATTAAATATGAATAATCTGAGTTCAATATAAAATATCTCACATATTGTTCTTAAATTTTATTTAGAAACACGATGTTTTAGAAACTATGTTTCAAATTTAGACCAAGAATTATTTATTCTCAATGGTGAGGAGTAGTTAATTTAAAGATTTATTGCATATGGAGCCATTGCTGGATGCTTTATTTCTTGCCAACCATTTAGAACTATATTTTTAAATGCAGTTTTCATTTGTCGAGCCGATTCTTTCGCACTCATACCACCAATGCCTGTGCCTAAACTTGGTATAGCTACAGTTTGAATTTTATTCGTTGTGTGTGAATTATATTTTGCAAGAGCAACCAATAATGCCCTCATTGCTAAATATACGTTAATTGTTCCTTCAATATTGCCCGGAATTCGCATGGTAGGAGAAACAATTAAATTGGGAAATTTTTCTGCTTTCATATTTATTATTACAGCATTTCCAACGGGAAGCTCTCCAAAAAATTCACTTTGAATTGCTTTAATTATCATTGGTTGAGCTTTATTTTGATAAAAGTTATCTATTATTTTATCAAGTCCACCACTCATATCTCCAAAACTATTAGCTGAACTTACCAATGCTGTACAATTAAGAGCAAAAATATCACCTTCAACTATTTCAACTTGATCAATTTCTAAAAATTCTTCTAACAATGCTAAAGAAATTTCTGATGTATATCCGCAAATGCTGAATGTTACATATTCACTTTTTCCAGTAAATGGTTTTATGATTTTTAATTTATGTTTATTTACAAATGAGTTTATCCGTTTGAACATTATTAACCTGAATTAAATTTTATTAAAATGGGTCAAAAATTATACTACGAGTGATGTAGAATGTGCTACACGGTTTATCATTGCCAACTAAATAACCATGAGCTCATTTTATCTTTGGAAACTGATCTTTTGGTGGTTTAAGAATAGTGTTTCATTTTATAATGAAAGAAAAAAGTTTATTAATTCCAAATTAACCCTACTATAAAAAAGTATATTATGACACAACTAAAATTTAAATCAGTACATTATTATGAATAACAATGATATTTTACGTCGTATCCGCTATATCTTCGATTTTGATGATTCTAAAATGATTGCTATATTTGGTTTAGCTGATCATCAAGTAACTCGTGGACAGATCAGCGATTGGTTAAAAAAAGATGATGACCCTGAATTTCAGGAATGTAGTGACACTAAATTAGCGATTTTCCTAAATGGTTTAATTAATGATAAACGAGGGAAAAAAGAGGAACTACAAACAGAACCAGAGAAATGTTTAACTAACAATATAATTTTCAAAAAATTAAAGATCGCATTAAATTTGAAAACTGAAGATGTATTGAAAATTATGAGCCTAGCTAATTTATACATGAGTAAACACGAATTAAGTGCATTTTTCCGTAGACCAGATCATAAACACTATCGTGACTGTCAAAATCAGATATTACGCAATTTTCTAAAAGGTATGCAACTTAAATATCGCCCTAGCCTTTAAGAATAGCTCAAATCAAAAAATAACCAAGTACTAAATTTGATCACAATATACTGTTTTAATTGTATAATATCTAAGATGGCAAGTTAGCTTCAACATTATACACACCCTAAACATTAAATGTCGTATTAACTTATGAAATTATTAATTCGTAATCTTTCTCGTAGCACTACTGAAGAAGAGTTAAAAGCCCTCTTTAAAGAATATGGCACAGTACAATCTTGTGATTTGGTGTTAGATAAAACCACTGGTGATTCTAAGGGTTTTGCTTTTGTGGAAATGCCTAAACCAGGGGAAGCTAAAGTTGCTATGAAAAACTTGAATAATAAAAATGTTGCTAATAACATTATTCGTGTTAAAAAAGCTGAGGACAAAAAACCAGTATAAAAAAATACTATAGACATAGATTATTTGTGAGCTATGTAGGGTGGGTAATACAATTTATCGTTGCCCATCAAATAACTATAAATTGATTCTAACTTTTCAAAAGTTTGATTATTGGATGAAACTATCCAGTTATTCGTGAGTAGTTTATTTATAATCAATTTTTATGTTTTAAGAGTTAATAGTGGAATAAGTTCATCTTAAAATATGATTATCAATATTTTACAATAAATTATCCCAATCAGTTTGTTCCCAAACTCCTTGTAATTTATCAAATTCTTCTTGCAAACTAAAAAATATTTTTTGTTCTATTAGATTTAAGTTTCCTTGTTTTGCAAAAGTTTCAGCATCAAAGGCTACTTCTCCTAATCTAGAAGCTCCCACACTGCGAGCACTTCCTTTTAGAGAATGAGTCAAACGTTCTACATCCTTTTTATTATTAGTTTCTAATGCTATTTGTAATTTTTGTAATTGATTAGGAGTATCTTGAGTAAATTTATCGATAATTTTATGTAAAATATTAATATTACCTATAGCAATACGTTTAGCTTGAATTGGATCAAAAATTGGTAAATTATCGATTTGAGACTGATTGTCTAACTGAATATTTATTTCTGGAAAAACGGAAGTGTATTTATTCACAATTAAAGTTAAGTTTTCTATATTTACTGGTTTAGGTAAACAACAGTTCATACCAACAGATAAATATTTTGCAATATCAGCTTTTTGACAGTTGGCAGTGGTAGCAATAATAGGAGTCTTTTTATCTAATTGCCGAATAAAATTAGTTGCTTCAATACCATCCATTACTGGCATGGAAATGTCCATTAAAATTAGGTCATATTTATATTTGGCACAGATTTCCACTGCTTCTTTACCATTTTCGGCAATTTCAACTTTACAGCCTATTTTTTCCAATATATTAGTTGTTACAAAACAATTTGTTGGATTATCTTCTACTAATAAAACTTTTTTATAATTATTAGAGTTATATAAAATTGATTCATATGAGTTTTGTATTTTTAAATTTGCTATTTCATTAGGTTGGTTATCAGGATAATATTGTTTTATTATATTAAGAATCCGTTCCAAACCAATTGGTTTAGCTATATAATTATCCATACCATTAGCTAAACATTTTTCTGCATCACCTTGCATAGCATTAGCTGTCATAGCAACAATAATATTATTAGTTTTAAATTCTCGAATTTTTTTAGTTGTTTCATAACCATCCATACCAGGCATATTGATATCCATAAAAATTATATCAAAACTCTTGTGTTTCAAAATTTGTAATGCTTGGATTCCATCAATTGCTTGAGTTACTTGGCAACCAAGTTGTTCTAACATAGACTTAGCCACTAAACGATTTACATCATTATCTTCAACCAGTAAGGTCGATATATTAGAATAAGTCTTATATTTATTCTTAAACTTAAATTTATTAACTTTTTCCATAGTAATAAACTCTGATGATTTATTTTGTTCAAAAGATAACCTTACTGCTAATAAGGCCTGTTGTAATTGTTTTTGTGATAATGGTTTAATTAAATGGCCAGAAAAACCAATTTTCTTTAAATTAAGAATTCCTTGTTGATAGCCAGCAGATGATAACATGACTAATATTGTGTCTTTAATTTTAGGAGTTTCTTTGATAATTTTACCTAATTGTTCACCATCCATAACTGGCATAAAATAGTCAATTATTGCTAACCAGTAAGAATCTGTATGCAAGGCTTTTAAAGCATCTTCAGCACTAGCGACTGTTTTAGTATGAATCCGTAAATTTTCTAATTGTTCTTGTAAAATTTTTTGATTTACGACATTATCATCAACGATTAGAACCTTAGTATTTTCTAATGATTTATATTGATCTACAACGTTTATTTGATTATGTTTAAGAATTTCTTCATGCTGAATTTTAGCGATTGGTAATTCTAAGGTAAAAGTAAAAGTTGAACCTTTGCCTAATTCACTAATTACTCCTATATCTCCTTTCATCATATTAACCAATTGCTTACTAATGGCCAAGCCCAAACCAGTGCCTCCAAATTGCCGGGTAGTTGAGTTATCAGCTTGAGTAAATTCGTTAAAAATACTTTCCAATTTATTTGTTGGAATACCAATTCCGGTATCTTTGATTTGAATACTCATACACACAAAATCTGGGTTTTGAGTTTGACATTCCACATTGATTAATACATGACCTTTATGAGTAAATTTAATTGCATTACCTACTAAATTGGTAAGAATTTGCCGAATTCTGCCTGCATCACCTACAAAAAGATGAGGAGCATCTGGAGCATAACGTACAATTAATTCAAAACCTTTGGATTCAGCTGTTATAGCTAGTAAACGAGCAACTTCTAATACAGCAGCCTCTAAATCAAAGTTATCAGATTCTAAGGATAATTTGCCAGCTTCAATTTTGGAAAAATCTAAAATATCATTGATTAAAGTTTGTAGAGCATCTGTTGATTTATGAATAGTTTGGGCATATTCATATTGTTTGGCAGATAATTTAGTATTTAATAATAACTCAGCCATCCCAACTACTCCATTCATAGGAGTACGGATTTCATGACTCATATTGGCCAAGAATTCACTTTTAGCCATAGTCGCTGCTTCTGCTTCCTCTTTAGCTCGACGTAATTCTGCCTCAGTACTACGTCGATCAGTAATATCTCGGCCAACAGCTTGATATTCAAACAATTTACCATTTTTATTAAACATTGCTCGCACTATCCAATGTTGCCAACGTTCTTCACCAGAAGGCAAGATGGTAGGATTTTCAATTTCAGTAACTGGATTTGTTTGAGTCAAGTCTCCCATAATTTGGATTAATACATCTTGCAAATCATCGAAGCTAAAAGGAGTTAAATGATGACCGATTAGTTCGGCTTCAGTTTTACCAAAATAACAGCAGTAGGCATTATTAACAAAACTTAGCAAGCCATCTGGTAAATAACGACAAATTAATTCAGTTTGATCTTGAAGAATAGCTTTATAACGATGTTCATTGTATTTTAGGGTTTTTTCAGTTTGTTTACGTTTGGTAATGTCAATAAAAGTGATTAAGACTGCATAAATTTTATCATTGCGGAATAACGGTTGGGTATTAACTGAAATCCAGACTAAAGAACCATCTGTCCTATAAATCCCCAATACTTTATCAGAACAAGCTTTACCAGTATGTAAACTAATTTGAGTAGGTAAATTTTCTTTAATGATTAAATTACCATCTTCACAAATTATCTTTTGGCTATTAAAATTACATAATTTACCAGTGAATTTTAGAATTTGTTTAGCACTAGAATTGCAAATTCCAATTTTTCCATTGATATATTGGAGCATAACGCCTTCTTGCATGGAGGCAATTATTGATTGATAAAGTATCTCAGTAGCCATTAGTTAGAACTTATAATTTTTATGAATTTAATATATTTCACCGATTGGCAAATATAACCTTCAAAATTTATTATTTTATGTATAATTAATCAGATAATTTTCTAAATATACAAGTTTTATAATATTAAGCAAGTTTCCCTCCTAAAAATTTAGGGGATATTTTGTTAAATATTCAAAATCTGATAATCTAAACGTTTTGTAATTTTAATCAATTTATAGTTTTATTCAAAATAATTAATAAATTATTAACCTTGTAATGTTAAAATAACATATATTGAGATTAAACATAACTTGTAAGACTAACTATTAATATTGCCGATAGTTGAATCATAAAATTAATAACAATAATATATATATTAAAATACTTGATTGACCTAAAGACTACATCCAATTAAACTAATATTTTTCCATTTAAAAAACTTTTACAATGAATTCCGATAAAACATCTAAACCATTAGATACTGGTGCAACAAAAATATTGGCAGTACAAGCTATAATAATTACTGCTATTGCATGGTTTTTTTATTTTTATCAAAATCAATTAGCAGCCCAATCTGCCTTATTCGGAGGTTTTATTGTGATGTTTAATGTTTGGATAACGAATCGCCGAATTCGTCTTGCTGCTAAGATAAACAAACCTGGCGCAGAAGTTAGAATATTTTATCTTGCCGCTATACAACGGTTTATTTTTACCTTAAGTTTTTTTGTAATTGGTATGGGATTATTAAATTTACCCCCAGTACCAATGTTAGTGGCATTTGCCATCGCCCATTTAGGTTATCTAATTGGACATTCTTAATTAATGGAGTAAATAAGGAGTGAACGAAGCTCATGAAACAGTAGCTGGCCCAGGGCCAGTTGAATATATTCAACATCATTTACATAATTTATCGGTTGGAGAAGGTTTTTGGACTTTTCATATTGATACTTTTTTATTTGCGTTTGGCATAGCTGTATTAATAGGTTTCGTAGCTAAGAAAGTAGGCGATAACTTGAATCCAGATAGTCCAACTGGAATGCAAAATTTACTGGAAATTATACTAGAATTTGTTGGACAGCAAGTAAAGGATGCGTTTAATGGTTATAATCCATTAATTGGCCCATTGGCTCTTACCATATTTGTCTGGGTATTTTTGATGAATGCGATGGATTTATTGCCAGTTGACCTATTGCCTTGGATAGCCTCTGAAATGGGTATTAATTATTTGAAAGTTGTACCAACTGCAAATTTAGATACTCCATTAAGTCTGGCTGCTAGTGTATTTATGTTGATAGTTATCTTTAATATTAAAGCTAAAGGTGGAATGGGTTTTGTAAATATGTTTTTATTTCACCCATTCCCAGCGAGTAATCCAGTGGTTAAAATAATATTGATACCTTTTAATATTATGATGACTACGATTGAAGAACTATCTAAACCAATTAGTATGGGATTACGTCTATTTGGTAATATGTTTGCTGGTGAATTGATTTTTATCTTAATCGCATTATTGCCTTGGTGGGTACAATTTATACCTGGTGGACTTTGGGCAATTTTCCATATTTTAATTATTACATTGCAAGCATTTATCTTTATGTTATTGACTGTTGTATATTTAGGTATGGCAAACCAAGCTTTGGAAGTTGATCATTAACTGATTTAATTGTGAATGATTAACTGTGAATTACTAATTATTAATGAAAGCCAAAAACATTAGTAATTAACTATTCTTCATTCACAAATTCACAATTTTTCTCGTTCCCATGCTCCAGCGTGGGAATATATACCGTAACGCTCCAGCGTTACACATTTTAAAATTTTACGGAGATTTATTGCATGACCCCTGAAATGATTGTTGAAATTTACTCATCAACAGCCTTAATTGTTGGTATTATCCTCGCAGCAGCTGGTTTTGCTTCAGCATTAGGCTGGGCATTAATCTGTTCTAAATATTTGGAAGGAATAGCTAGACAACCAGAAATGAGAGCTCAATTAATGGTACAGATGTTATTTACTGGTGGTTTGATGGAAGCATTTCCTTTTATCGTACTAGGTATGTCCATGTGGTTCATTTTTGCTAACCCATTCATTGGTGCAGCTCAATCAGCTATTCAAGCACTTGGCGGTTAGGAGATTAATGTGAGTATCACTGTTACTTTATTTGGACAGATGATCACTTTTGGGGTATTGGTTCTTTTTGTTTGGAAATATCTATGGGGTCCTATGACTACCATGATGGAAGACCGTACCAAACGTATTGCTGATGGTTTAGCAGCCTCCGAACGTGGTAAGCAAGATTTAGAAATAGCTCAACAACGAGCAGCCCAACGTTTACGAGAAGCTAAACAGGATGCGGCAGATATTGTTAATGCTGCTAATAAGCGTGCTAGTGAAATCATTGAAGAATCCAAAGAACAAGGTCGACAAGAAGGGAAACGTCAACTTGATGCGGCGGTTGCTGAAATTGAGCAAGAAATAAATCGAGCTAAAGGTGACTTGCGGAGGCATTTTATCAACTTAACTCTGGATACTGCAAAAAAAGTTCTGGGACGTGAGATTGATGCATCAGCTCATAACGATATCATGAATGAGATGATTAAAAAGTTATAATGTAGGTCGGGTTAGATTATTGAGCAAAGTGAGATAACGTAACCCGACAATTTCATTTATAAGGTTTTGTTGGGTTACGCTCCACTAACCCAACCTACATTTAACTAAATTAGGTAAATAACTATGGCAGAACTTGCAACTTTGGCACGCCCTTATGCTAAAGCAGTATTTGAATTAGCAGTTGAAAAGAATGAACTTG
Organism: Candidatus Marithrix sp.; assembly: GCA_045046925.1. Lineage (GTDB taxonomy): Bacteria > Pseudomonadota > Gammaproteobacteria > Beggiatoales > Beggiatoaceae > DRQV01. The sequence continues at coordinate 9,722 of JASFYV010000257.1, forward strand.
ATAATTGGTCAGATAACTTAAAGTTTTTAACTGCCGTCATTCAAGATACAACGATGGCACAAGTTATTAATAATCCTGAAGTAGCAGAAAAAACTTTGATTAATCTTTTGCTTGATATATGTTCAGAACGATTTGATGATCTTGGTAAAAATCTAATTAAAGTTTTAGTAGAAAATAATAGATTATTAGTAATTCCAGACTTATCAATTCAATTCGAACAAATGAAAGCAGTGCATCAGGGTTATGCTCAGGTAGAAATCATTTCCCCTTATCCAGTTGAACCTTCGCAACTGCAAGAAGTTGAAGATATTCTAAAAAAACGTTTAGGCGAAGCTGTTGATATCAGCACCACAATTGATAAATCCCTATTAGGCGGTTGGTTAGTTAGAATCGATAAAGAAGTTATTGACTTATCAGTTAATGGCTATTTACGACAATTAGCCGCAGATTTACGCCGTTTTTAATTACGAGAAAAATATAAATGTTGCAATTGAATCCCTCTGAAATTAGTGAATTAATTAAACAGAGAATTGAACAATATGATTTAACTACGGAATCTCGTAGCGAAGGTTCCATTGTTAGTATTACTGATGGTATTGTCCGTATTCATGGCCTTGCCAATGCTGTACAAGGTGAAATGTTAGAGTTTCCTGATGATACTTTTGGTATGGCTTTGAATTTGGAACGTGATTCTGTTGGTGCAGTAATACTAGGTTCTTATGAACATCTGTCTGAAGGTGATAAAGTTCGATGTACTGGTCGTATTTTGGAGGTACCAGTAGGTGATAATTTACTAGGTCGAGTAGTTAATTCCTTAGGTATACCGATTGATGGTAAAGGTCCAACCAATACTACAGAATTTTTACCTTTAGAACGGATTGCACCTGGAGTTATCAGTCGGCAATCAGTTGATCAACCAGTACAAACAGGCTTGAAAGCTATTGATGCTATGGTTCCATTAGGACGTGGCCAACGTGAATTGATTATTGGGGATCGCCAAACTGGTAAAACTGCGGTAGCAATTGATGCAATAATCAATCAGAAAGATACTGGGATTAAATGTATCTATGTAGCAATTGGCCAGAAAGCTTCTTCAGTAGCTAATGTAGTGCGTAAGTTAGAAGAATATGGAGCAATGGAACATACTATTATAGTTTCTGCTTCTGCTTCTGACGCTGCTTCCATGCAATATATTGCTCCTTATGCTGGTTGCTCAATGGGAGAGTATTTCCGCGATAAAGGTGAAGATGCGTTAATAGTTTACGATGATTTGACCAAACAGGCTTGGGCTTATCGGCAAGTATCTTTGTTATTACGTCGACCACCAGGTCGGGAAGCTTATCCAGGTGATGTATTTTATTTGCATTCACGGTTATTGGAACGTGCTTCTAGGATTAATGCGGATTATGTTGAAAAAATTACTGATGGTAAGGTTAAAGGTAAAACTGGTTCTTTGACAGCATTACCGATTATTGAAACTCAGGCTGGTGACGTGTCAGCATTCGTTCCAACTAATGTAATTTCCATTACTGATGGACAGATTTTCTTAGAGACTGATTTGTTTAATGCTAATATTCGTCCAGCTATTAATGCTGGTTTGTCGGTATCACGGGTTGGTGGTGCTGCTCAAACTAATATTATTAAAAAATTAGGTGGTAGTATTCGGTTGGATTTAGCTCAGTATCGTGAGTTGGCAGCGTTTGCTCAGTTTGCTTCAGATTTAGATGAAAGTACTAGGAAGCAGATTGAACGTGGCCAACGAGTGACTGAGTTAATGAAGCAAAAACAATATTCTCCTTTAACAGTTGGAGAAATGGCAATTTCTTTATATTCGGCGAATGAAGGTTATCTGGATGATGTCGATGTGAAGAAAGTAGTTGATTTTGAAAGTGCTTTGCATAGTTATATGCGAGCTAATCATGCTGATTTACTAAAATCTGTATCTGATAATGGCGATTATAATGATACGGTAAAGAATAGCTTCAAAACTGCTTTAGATGATTTTAAAAAGAATCATACTTGGTAGAGGGTTTGGGGTGGGTGGAACTTTTTTGGGGAAGCCCACTACAGTTTATTATTTAAATAAAAATACTACAATTTAAAATATTTCATGAAACTTTTAAGATTATATATTCATAACAGTGGAGTATTCAAAAATACTTTAATAGATTTTACTCATCATGGTGAACCTCAAAATTTAATTTGTCTAGCTGGTGTTAATGGTTCAGGTAAAACAACTGTGATGGAATTGATTTTCAACCTAATTAATTTTATAAATCCGGATTTATCTGAACAAAATATTTTTTTTGATAGATTAAGATCTAATGTTTTAACATGGACAGAATTTGCCCAATTAGATGTTCTAATAGAAGATAAAGTCTTATCGTTAGTTTTAGGAGACGAAAAAAACATCCAAATTGATAGTAAATGTACTGGAGAGCAAAGTTTTATCATAGAAAACGAAATTAAGAGTATGATAAAATACTTTGAAAACAATATTGTTAAAACACCTGATGATGATAATAAATCAATTTTTATCAAAAAATTAACTGGAACACGAGAAATAAAACGGTTTTCTAATAGAAAAATTGACCGTCGAATAGAAGAGAACATTGTTAAGCCACTTATACAAAAATTGGAAAAAATTTACAGAGAGGATGAAGTGATTACTCAAGACATACTTCAAACTATGCCTTCTGTTTATTTTTTTAATGCACATGATAGAGAAATACAAGACATTCGCTATAGTTCAATTCCTCAAGAAAAATTAAAATATGAAATAGCTCATAGATATAACCCTAATAAAGATGATCTTAAAAAAATGTTGGTTTTTTATGATTATGCTCGTACAAGCGAGTTTAACAATTTGAAAAATTGGGTTAATACACATGTTCTCGTTGGCAAAAAAATTAAGGAAATAGACAGAGTTAATTTTCAAGTTGTTATTGAAACAAATAAAAATAAAGAAAAACATGGACTTGAGCTATTAAGTTCTGGTGAAAAAAGTCTATTAATTCTTGCAACTCAACTTTATTTAAGAGCGTCTGAAAATGTGATTTTTTTGATAGATGAAGTTGATCAAAGTCTTCACCCTGAATTTCAGGAAAAAGTAATGAGAGTTATCAAACAATTACAAAAAGATAAAGGTTGTCAAATTCTTATCTCATCTCATTCTAGAATAACGTGGAATGCATTTAAGGAACAAGAGATAATTGATTTAACAGAATTGGTAATATGATATGAATTTTGAAGATAATACTACTAAGGCTAAATACGATTTCATAGTTGAATCCGAGTTACGTCATAACCTTAGATATGCTGGTAGAAAGAATATCGTTTTTGTAGAAGGTGATGACGATGAAATGATTTATAATACTGTGTATAAAAAGGAGGATTTATACAATATTGTTTTTGTGGATGTTAGTTTAGCTGCTAAGAAAACTGGTGGCTGTAAAGAGGTCAAAGATATTTTAATCGCTTGTGTTGAAAAATTTCCTAATGAAAAACGTTTTTATGGTGTGATTGATAGAGATTTAAAAACCGATCAAGAAGTAAAAACAGAGATGGAAGAATCTTGTTATGATAGTAGGTTATTTATCTTTTTTGAACGTTATACTTTAGAAAATTATTTTATAGAGATTGAAGTTTTATATGAGTTTTTAAGAGGACAATCCTCAAGATATAAAAGGCTTAAACCTCTTTTGGAAAAAGGTAAAGAAAACTTTGAAAAAGAAGTTATTGCTTCAATTTTAACTTGTTTAGCATCTATAGCAGCAGCTAATTTAAGTATCAGGAATTTTAATCCTTCTGAGAATTTTTTAGAATTGAGGGATACTATTCCTTGTGAAGAAGATGTAATCAGAAAAGCGATTGTACAAAAATTAGAACAACCTGAGATTTCAGAGGAGCATGTATCATCCAAATTCTTGGAGTTCAAAAACAATATTATTGAGAAAAAAGAAGCTCAAAAATTTGCAAGTGCAAAGAAATACCTTGATCATCAATTTGAGTACATGTTGAAAAAAATAGTTGGAACTAAAGTTAGTATAAATCTAAACCATCATAAGTCTGAATTAGCTCGTATTTTAAAAGAACAAGGTCTTCCAAAAGACTTTAATGACTTGTTAAGATTAATTTCACAACCAAACTAGGATTTATGTAATGAAACCGACCAAACATAAATCCAATCAATAATTTATGTGTTTATTTATATTATGATGGTTGGTTATGCTTTGCTTCACCGACCCTACACATGAATTCTTTTAATACTTTAAAAGTAACTACCTACCATACCCATGCCAACTATTTTAAATATTTATCAATAAGTTATAAATTTGTTATAATGCCATGTTTTTAGTATAAGAAATGTAACTA
>JASFYV010000258.1:0-10476 GCA_045046925.1 Candidatus Marithrix sp.
CTGGGTAGCTATGTACGGACGGGATAACCGCTGAAAGCATCTAAGCGGGAAGCCTCCTTCAAGATTAGATTTCCCGAGAGTTTAACTCTCCTTAAGGTCTGTTGAAGACTACAACGTTGATAGGCGAGATGTGGAAGTGCAGTAATGTATGAAGCTAACTCGTACTAATTTGACCGTGAGGCTTGACCCTATAACACCCAAGTGTTTTGGTATAATATACAATTATGTTATTAAAAGTATTTTATAGTTTCCTAAAGAATTTTATTTATTATTATAAATAGCACCGGTTTTCTTGGCGGCAATAGCAATTGTGAACCACCCGATTCCATCTCGAACTCGGAAGTGAAACCTTTTAGCGCCGATGATAGTGTGGGGCTTCCCCATGTGAAAGTAGGACACTGCCAAGAATTTGATTTTTTTATTAACTACCCCCCTGTAACCCCCATAGGTTTTGCCTATGGGGGTTTTTTCTTGGATAAAATTTTGAAAACTAATGAATTAAAGACAATAGGAGATTTTATACGTTGGGGTGCTAGTAAATTTACCCAAGCACAATTATTTTTTGGTCATGGTACTGATAATGCGATAGATGAGGCTATAATAATAGTTCTTTATGCTTTGCATTTACCACAAGATATTCCTGATAAATTATGGTATAGCAATCTAACTTACTCAGAGAAACGAAAAATAACTGAATTATTTAATTTGCGAATTCAAAATAAAATCCCAACCCCTTATATTATTAAAGAAGCTTGGTTCTCTAATTTATGTTTTTATGTGGATCAAAGAGTATTGATACCGCGTTCACCAATTGCAGAATTAATAGAACAACAATTTACTCCATGGATAGATACTAGCAAAGTTACTAGCATGTTAGATATGTGTACTGGCAGTGGGTGTATTGCTATTGCTAGTGCCATGTTAGTATTTTCTGATATAATAATTGACGCTGTAGATGTATCAGATGACGCTCTTACAGTAGCCCAAAAAAATATACACACCTATGAATTAGAACAACAAATAAAACTAATACAATCTGATTTATTTACTAATTTAGATAATAAGATTTATGATTTAATAATAACTAATCCACCATATGTGGATGCTAAAGAAATAGAAATAATGCCATCAGAATATTCTCATGAGCCAAAAATTGGACTTGAAGCAGGAGTAGATGGTTTATTATTTATAGAAAGAATTTTACAAGAAGCAGTAAATCATTTAACTCCTGATGGAATATTAATCGTTGAAGTTGGTTTAAGTCAGGAAAATTTAGTAAAAAAATACCCTGAAATACCGTTTAATTGGTTAGAATTTCAAAATGGTGGTCAAGGAGTATTTTTACTTACATATAAACAATTATACAATTTAAATCAAATTAATTATGATATAGATAACAACAAAGCTTAACTCATAGTAATTCTAGTCCAACAATGATAATCCTTATGATAAATTAGAAGTTTAACTTTCTTCAATGAATAAATTATAAAGTATTTTTTAGAGCAATAGAATATTCAAGTATTACTAAATTAAAAATTATAGTACCTTTATCAGAAGAATAAAAGCTGGTATTATATGATTTAAAATAATCTATCAAAAAGGTTAAATTATGGCAAATGAACTATGTTTTAAAAATATAAATTTAGAAAATTCTTGGACTTTACCAGTTTATGAAAAAACCGGTGGTTATAAAGTATTACGTAAAATTATAACAGAACAAACTCCACCACAAGAAATAATTGAACAATTAAAAGCTTCTAATCTGCGTGGACGTGGAGGAGCTGGTTTTCCAGCTGGATTGAAATGGAGTTTTATGTTGTCAGTTCGTGACAAACCAATTCAAAAATATCTAGCCTGTAATTCTGATGAAGGTGAGCCAGGTACTTTTAAAGATCGTGATATTTTACGATATAATCCTCATGCCATCATTGAAGGAATGGCCATTGCCTGTTATACAATAGGAGCAACAGTTGGTTATAATTACATACGTGGAGAATTTAGAGAACCAATTGCTAGATTTGAAGCTGGTTTAAAAGAAGCTTATACTACTGGTTTATTAGGTAAAAATATTTTAGATTCCGGAACTGATATTGATCTTTATACTCATTATGGTGCTGGAGCTTATATTTGTGGTGAAGAAACAGCATTATTGGAATCTATTGAAGGAAAAAAAGGTCAACCTCGTTATAAACCACCATTTCCAGCTGCTTGTGGATTATATAATAAACCAACCACAATTAATAATGCTGAAACTTTAGCTTCAGTACCGAATATTCTAAGTAATGGTGGAGATTGGTTTTTGAATATTGGTAAACCTAATAATGGTGGACCAAAATTATTTTCTGTATCTGGTCATGTTAATAAACCAGGTAACTATGAAATTCCAATGGGAACTCCATTTTCCGAATTATTAGAAATGGCAGGTGGAGTATGGAAAAATCGTAAACTAAAGGCAGTCATTCCTGGTGGTTCGTCTACTCCAGTATTAATTGGTGATATAATGATGGATTTGACTATGGATTATGATTCCATATCTAAAGCTGGTTCTATGTTAGGTTCGGGAGCAGTTATTATAATGGATGATACTACTGATATGGTTAAAATATTGGCTAGAATTGCTCATTTTTATTATGAAGAATCTTGTGGACAATGTACTCCATGTAGAGAAGGAACTGGTTGGATGGCTAGAATTGTACAAAGAATTTACCGTGGTGAAGGTCGTCCAGAAGATTTGGATTTATTATTAAATACTGCTAAAAAAATTAGTGGTAAAACTATTTGTGCATTGGGAGACGCTGCTGCTATGCCAGTTATTGCGTTTATTAAAACTTTTCGAGAAGAATTCCAACATTATATTGAGCATGGAAAAACCATGATATAAATAGTTTTATCAATTTTTTAAAGATTATAAATAATAAGGTGGATAATACTTATCTTGTCCACCATATAATTTTAATAAAAATGATTTACAAATCACTTGTCTATTTATTCAACATCGTATATTCAATTTCTTATCATTATAACTAATTTAAGTTGAATCTATCCAGAATTATTGATTCCTATGTTAGTTAATAGCCCTAAGCAAAGGACTATTGAGAATTAATATATAAAGTTAAACTACTTCTATTAATTGATAATATTCTTTTATTAATAACCTCATATATTGAATTATAATTTCTTCTAAATTAGCAAAAACTATCTGAACCATTGATATAATGATAATTGTTATTTTTAGAACCAATATTTAATAATACTTTATTCTAGTTTAGTTAAACTATCTCTGATGCTAGATTTTTTGTTAAAATAAACTATTATTAATATAATTACTTTATATAAAATCACCAACTTTTTAAATACGAGTTTTTATATTACAAAATTAAACCTTATTATCATATAATTATGTATAAATAAAATTTCATTAACAATTTAGGAATCAAGAAATTATGATGCAGAGTGACATTATTCGATTAATAGTTATTGAAGAATCAGCAAATGATGCTGAAGTAATTCTTAATAGTTTACGTAAAGCACGATATCCAATTCGTCCTATCCATGTAGAAGATGATGAAGATTTACAAGAAGCATTATCTGCTCATGAATGGGATTTAATTATTTCAGTGCCAAAAGTTGGTGATTTTACCATATCTCAGGTATGCGAAATGGTTACTTCATCTAAACAAGATATTCCAGTAATCGTTATTAGTGATAATTTTGATTGCAAAGTAATGAGTAAATTATTCAGTACTGGAGTTAAACGTATTATTCCCAATGATAATAGTGGTAGTTGTTTACCAACAGCAGTTGGATTTGAACTTAGTAATTTAGCCGAACGCCGTAAACATCAACATCTTGAACAACTTTATAAAGAAAGTCAAAAAAATAATAAAATGTTATTAGCAACTTCTAGAGATGCAATTGCCTATGTCCACGATGGCATGCATATTTATGCTAATCCTAGTTACTTAAAAATGTTTAATTATAATAATATGGAGGACTTAGAAGGACTTCCAATTATGGATTTAGTTGCCATCAATGAACAACCTAAATTTAAAGATTTCATGCGCGAATTTATGAATGACGAAAGATTGGAAGAACGGCAAATTGCTTTAGAAGGACTACGTTCTAACAAAAAGAAATTTAAATTAGCAATGGAATTTAGCCAAGCGATTTATGATGATGAACGTTGTATTCAGGTGATTATCCGGGAGCAATCACAAGGCAACAAAGAAATGGAAAAACAACTGTTGCAAATGACTCGTCGCGATCAACTTACAGGTCTATTCAATCGGCAATTTTTCTTAGAATTATTGGATAATGCTTTAGCTAAATCCATAGAAAATCATACTCGTAGTATATTATTCTATATTGCTTTAGATAATTTTGAAAAAGTTAAAGATAATGTTGGTATAGCTGGTTGCGATCCTTTAATCAAAAATATTGCCGCTGTAATTAAAAAAACATCTGGTAAATCAGCTTCTTTAGCGAGATTTGATGAAAGTATATTCACCTTATTAATAACTGACAAAGAATCTAAAAAATGTACTGGTGATGAAATAGCAGAAAAAATTTGTAAAGTAATCGAAAATACTGTAACAGAATTGGCAGAGCAATCAGTTATTGTAACATGCAGCATTGGAATAGCTCAAATAGTTGCTTCAGTCGCTAAACCACAAGATGTATTGACAGATGCTCATGCTGCTTGTAAAAACATCCTGGAAAAAGGTGGTAATGATTATGAAACTTATCGTGCAACGGTTAAAAGTGACCAAATTGGAATAAAAACTTCGGATATTGCTAATATTATTGAAAGTGCAATTGAAGATAAACGTATGTCTTTGCGTTATCAACCAATTATTAATTTACATAGTGATGATGAAAATAAAGAAATTTACGAAGTATTTTTACGAGTGGAAGACGTGGAAGGTAATCTATTTCCAACTGGAAAATTATTTACTGATGCTGAAACTGCCAATTTAAGTACTAAATTAGATAGATGGGTATTGCAAGAGTCTATCAAAGCTTTATTGGAACAAGAGCATGAAATAGTTTTATTTATTAAATTATCTGATCAAGCTATCAAAGATGATAGTATCTTATTATTTATTAGAAAATTACTTAAATCTTCCAAAATATCAGGAAAACGCCTAGTTTTTGAAATTAGTGAATCGATTGCTATTACTCAAATTACAGCATCCAAAAATTTTATAACTCAACTGAAAACATTAAATTGTCAATCAGCATTAGAACATTTTGGTACTGGATTAAATTCTGAAGCTACTTTACAACATTTACCAGTTGATTATATAAAAATCGATGCCGTTTTTAGTAAAGACCTATCAACAGATACTGAAAACCAAGAAGCAGTAAAACGCATTGTTAAATTAGCTCATGATTCAGATAGACAAGTAATTGCTGAAGCAGTAGAAGATGCTAATAGTTTAACCGTATTATGGTCATCTGAAGTTGATTTTGCTCAAGGTCATTATTTACAAGAACCATTAGAAGATTTGGAATTTGATTTTTCTGATGAAGAAGATGACGAATAGTTTAATAAATTAGAAATGGTAGGAATTGTGATGATTTTTGTACCAACCTAGTACAAAGATCATATCTTAATTATAAAAATTATCTAAAATCAGGAAAGTATTATGAAAAAAATTTATTCACTCTTTTTACTTATAACTTTAATGACTAGTTATTGTTCTTTAGCAAATGATTCGCTTCCTAAACATTGGCAATTTAAATTAGCTTTAGATGCTCTCAATTCTAATGATATAGAAACATTTCAGCAACTATCTACTGATTTACGAGATTATCCACTTTATTATTATTTACGTTATCAAACATTAAAATCTAAATTAAAACAAGCTAATTATATTGAAATTCAAACATTCTTACAGCAGTATGGCAATAGCTATTTTGGAAAAAAATTACGTCAAAAATGGTTATTTCAATTAGCTAAAAAAACTGACTGGAATAACTTTTTAAAGGTTTATATTCCAACAAAATCTGTTAAATTACAATGCTATAATATACATGCAAAATTAATAACTGGTCAGCAAAATAATTCTACTATCCAAGCTACTAAAAAACTATGGTTAGTTGATCATTCCCAACCAAAAGCTTGTGATTTTATATTCAATTACTTATATAAAAATTCTTTAATTTCTGATGCTATGCTCTGGCAACGTATTGAATTAGTAGCTAAAAAAGGCAGATTTAAATTAGTTAATTCTTTAGCTAAACGTCTTCCATCACAAACTTGGACAAAGCTTTGGTATACAATGCATAAAAAACCAGAACGTACTTTGATAAATTTTTCTAAATCAGATTTGCCAATTACTCGTATAATTATTTTACATGGTATTCGTCGTTTAGCTAAAAAACAACCATTAAAAGCTAATAAATATTGGCAATTATTACAATCTAAATATACTTTTTCAGCAGCTCAGATTGGGGAACTACAACGTGATCTTGCTATTGCTGGTAGAAAGCATCCAATGGCTTTAGCTTGGTTAACGGCTATAAATAAAGAATATCTCAATGAAAAAGCTAGTGTTACTAGAATTAAGCTTGCTTTACGACAACAAAATTGGATTGCTTTAGCCGATTTCATCACAGAATTACCAATAAAACAACAACAAACTTTACAATGGCGTTACTGGTTAGCTAGAGCTTTAGAAAAAAATAATAAAGTGAGAGAAGCTCATAAAATTTATATTGAACTAGCTCAAAAACGAGATTATTATGGTTTTTTAGCTGCTGATCGACTTGGAACTGAACATAAAATGCAGCATAATTCGGTTCAATTGACAAAATCTCAACAGAATAAATTAATGCAGAACCCTAATATCGCTAGAGCTTATGAGTTTTATCGTCTTAGTAAAATAGATGGTGAAAGTTGGTTAACTAATGCTAAAAGAGAATGGAATTATGCAGTTAATTTACTAACTAAAAGTTCTAAAGCAACTGCTGCTGCTCTTGCTAGTCGTTGGGGCTGGAATCATCAAGCTATAGTAACAGTGGCTCAAGCTGGTCATTACGATGATTTAAATATCCGCTTTCCGTTAGCATTTTATGAACAATTAAAAATAGGAGCTAGAGAACAAAATGTTGATTTAGCCTGGGCTTATGGAATAGTTAGACAGGAAAGTGCATTTAAAAATACGGCTCGTTCTCATGCTGGAGCGTTAGGTTTAATGCAATTGATGCCAGCTACTGGTAGGATGGTAGCAAAAAAAATTGGCCTGAGATTAAAGAGTCGCCAAAATATTTTAGATGTTGATGTCAATATAAGTTTAGGTACTGCTTATTTACGTCAACTATTGGATAGATTCGATGGCAACTATATGTTAGCAATTGCTGGTTATAATGCTGGGCCTAATCGTGCAAAACGTTGGGCTGCTAAAAATAGCTGTATTCCAGCAGATATATGGGTTGAATTAATCCCATTTAAAGAAACTCGTAAATATGTAAGTAGGGTTTTATTTTATACTAGTATATTTGAAAATCGTTTAGGATTAAATAGCAAACCTCTTAGATTATTTATGCCATTTAATAAAAACTGTGCTGATAATCGATAGTTATTTTCATCCAATAGTAATGAAAGTTAAATCCGGAATGCTTTTATTACTTTGTTGGATAGATATGCTATTGAGTAAATAGCAATGTTCTATTTACTATTATCATAACTTTAGAATGAAAATTTACAATTTAAACATACCATTATGATTTACCAATTTATAGCAGAACAAACAGAAGCAGAGTTAGATTTTGAGATAAATTTTGCTAAAGATAAAAGAGTTTATTGCCTTATTGGTGACAATGCAGTAGGTAAAACTAACTTGCTTGAAAATATGGCAAGAACGCTGCTTTATTGTCATACTATGTTCAGAAAGGAATCAGATATCCATAAATATTCAGGTATTTTTTTTAAAACTGGAATTTTTGAAGCTGTAAAAGATTGTTCTTTTTTCTTAGCTAGTGATATTACTCTTAACAATGTAAAAATTAAAAATAAGAATGGAGAAAAATGGGGATTTACTAGTTTTGAAGTTTTATCTAAAAGTAATTTAACTACAACTATTGACAAACCATTAGTATTTATTGGTGCTAAAAATAGAGGTTATACTAAAAATATTGATAAAGACCACATTAAAATTCTAGGCGATAAACGGGATAGATTTTTAGATAGTTTTATCAGAAGCTTTGATTATATGAATGGTAAATCTTCTGAAAAAACTGAAATAGCTGATTGGTTTAATTCAAGATTAATTATTAATCCAAATTTTGTGCCTCAAAATCAAAATCGAGTTTTTGAAGTTATAAAAGTTTTTGAATTAATGCAACAACTTGAACCTAGTTTAAATTTGATTACAAAAGATGGAAATAATAGTAGATTAGGTATTATGTTTAATGAAGGTAAATTACATATAAACTCCATACCCATAGACAAACTTTCAACTGGTTTTGTTTCCATTATTAAGCTTTTTCAAGAGATTGTTGCGGCTTATGGTGCTTGGAGCAGTTTTGGTAATGAAAGCAATTTAGATGATGTTGAAGGTATAGTATTTATTGATGAAATTGAATCGCATATCCACCCTAAATGGCAGTATCGCATTATTTCATTGCTTAAAGAGTCATTCCCAAAAACAACTTTTTATATTGCAACTCATTCTCCAGTAATAATTTCCACGACTGATGAGGGTGAAGCATATGAATTAGTGAAAGATACACAAAAAGTTACTGCTCATCAATTGGGTAATCCTAAAGAGTGGTATTTGGCTGATGTTTTTACCCAAGCTTTTCACATTGAATTAACTAAATCAATTGACAATGATGACAATAGCCTTATTCATAAACTAAAAACTTTTAGCATCAAAGTTAAGGATTACGTGAATAATAAAGATGAAAATTTAAAGCAGGAAACTGAAATATTATATCAAGAGATATTGCCTAGTTTAGCCACAGATGATCCACGTCGTCGTTCTTTAGATTCTTTAAGGACTCTTCTGAAGTGAATAAAATTAACCGATTACCTCCACCAGATTGTTTGAATAATCAAATACAATCTTCTAAAACTAAAAAAATTAAATTTTATGAAAACTTGTGGTATCAAGGAAAAATAAAACCTCGCTGGAATACGACTTGTAAAAAAGGTGATAAAGTTTCAAAAATTAGACAGAAACTATTGCAAATGTCTAATGGAACTTGTGTTTATTGTGGGACAAAGATTGATGATGCAACAATGGATGTTGATCATTATTTACCTTCAAGTTTATTTCCTTATTTAGCCTATTGTTGGGATAATTTAGTATCTAGCTGTAAAAAATGCAACCAAAATATTAAGTCAGATTTTTCTCCTGCTTCATTGACTGAAAAGAAAATTGTTGAAGATATTTTATCTGATAAATTTGAATATGACTTGGTTTATGATAAACAGCAGCTTCTTAAGTCAATAAATGATAGATTAATTGAACCAACATTTGATGATCCTGAAGAACATTTAGAGTTTAATCCAGAATTTTATCTGTATGAATCTAAAACAAAAATAGGTAAATTAACTGTTTCTAAATTTTTCTCGCATAAAGAAATTGCAGAAAATTGGGAAGATTTAAGTAAGTTTATTCAAAAAATAATTGTAAGTGGTAAAGATAAACAAGCTGCATTGGATATGGTTAAATCTTTTATAGAGTTAAATGGCAACGAATATGTTTGTTTAAAGTTTTATCAATATTGGTTACAAGAAGATGGTAGAACAAGATAGCTTCTGGGTAGAATTTGGAAGTAATAAATCATTATGAACACAACTCAAGAAATAAACAATTATTACAAAAAGTTAGAAAGTTATAAGCATTATAGTAGCAATGAAAGTTCAATTCGGAATGCTTTTGTTTCTTTGCTGGATAGTTATGCGATTGAGCAAGATTTAGTTTTAGTTCCTGAACTGGCTTTTGATAGAAATAATATTCCTGATGGGACGCTAAAAGATAAGTTTAGGTTTGATTTTGGCTATTGGGAAGCGAAGGATACGAAAGATAATTTGGACAAAGAGATAGCTAAAAAAATAACTAAGGGTTATCCGACTGATAATATTATTTTTGAGGATAGTGAGCGTGCAGTTTTAATCCAAAATAAAGCAACTGTTTTTGATATTGATATGCAAAACCCAGAAAAATTGGGACTGCTATTAAATACATTTTTTACTTATGAAAAACCGGAAATAACTGAGTTCCATCGGGCGATTGAACAATTTAGAGCTGATATTCCGCAAATTATTAAACCGATTAAAGCTAAAATAACTTTGGCTGCTAAATCTAACCAGAAATTTAAGATTATTTATCAAGAATTTGTGGAAATTTGTAAGCATTCGATTGATAAGAATATTACCCAAAGTGATATTTTTGAAATGTTGTTGCAACATATTTTGACTGAAGATATTTTTAAGGTGGTTTTTAATGATAGTGATTTTCATAA
>JASFYV010000259.1:0-31908 GCA_045046925.1 Candidatus Marithrix sp.
TTGCACAACGCATTCACGAAAATCTTTACTATATATTTTTGCCATAATCACAATAGTATAACATCAAAAATACAATCTTTCAATTTAAATTATACTATAATAGATCGGTAACAAAATACATAGTGCATTACTATTTTCTATCGACCTTAAACTTACTGCTAATCTACCAATTTTATAAAGCTCGTTTTCAGATTGCTTTATGAATTGGCAAAAAAACCGATTAAATTTTGTGATATAAAAATTCGATGTGAAAAGAGAAAAAGTACTGTAACCAAGAATGAGCAGTTACGAAACATGCTTAAAGTGAGTTATGTTTTAACAGATAGCTGGTTTGCTTCTTCTTAGAATATGCAATATCTCCATAAAACTTATGAGAAATTATTTTGCTTTAAAAAGTGACGTTTACCCAGTAAATCATTATTGGTTCAAAAGAAAACTTTTGAGCATACTTACCCACGAACCTGTAGTAAACTGGATTTGCAGTGGGATGAAATTACAACAATCTACCAGGCGGAAAGTCGAAAGTCTTTCATAAATCTTTTAAATCTAATGCTGCTTTAGCTAAATCTTCTGCTAGGCGTATTGTTTCACATATCTTTGCTTCCATTATAGCTGTTTTTTATAGATAGAAAGGTTAAAAATATCTCATAATCTTAATCACTTTGTTTTCTAAACTATATCTTAAAAGCCATCAAAGCGACTTTTTGTTAATTACATGTTTTTAAAGCTACACATATTTAATTATTGCTATTATTTATTTTGATTTCTATATTTATACTTTTTCGCATAACTTCATGAAGGTAAATAGGAGTGCATTCCACACACCTTCCTTAAATATTATTATTTTGTAACTGCCTATGATAGCAGATAATAACAAAAAGTAACTACCTACCATGAAAAAAGGTATGTACAAGAAAAAATAGTAGAGTAAAGAGATAAAAGAATTCCCCAAAGACGTAAAACACCCTTGTGGCAGTAAGCCATAAGGAAAAAACCTTAAAAAAAGTATCCAATCCAGACTATGTAGAGGTCAATTTACCAGAAAAATGTAAATGTTGTGGACGTAGCTTCACCGAAAAAGATAAGCATCAAACAGTTAAAAGTAGGCGAGTATTTGATATTTCCGAACTAAAATTAGAAATAACAGAACACTAAACAGGTCAAATAACTTGTTATGGAGGTAAATTGCATTGGTTACACACGGTTTAAAACTCATACTCATCTGTTCATACATGGTGGTAAAGGTGCTTTAGAAAGTGAAGTGTCTATACTTAATTAAAAAACTTCAAAGGAACGGTGAGACTGTTGGTCTCCTTATTTTAAATTTGATGGGATGCGGTTGTACATACGTGAACTCAACAATCTAATAGAAAATGGTTCTCTGTGGGTAGAGGATATGCACGATATTAGATTTGTATAAAACTTTATACCCAAAGTTCTGCAACAGAACAAATCCTTCATACCATAATCATTCTTTCTCAAGCTGAGAATGAGAAACCACCTCCAAAGTAAACGTAATAGAACATAAACAATCAATTGGAAGAAATCTATTTAACCAACTTAAGAAATATGAAGATGGAGTGTTTGCCTTAGAACCCGATGTACCATTCACTAAGAATCCCTACCCAAACGGAACTTATAAATAGTTAGAGGTTGTTTCCGTACTTTATCTGGGAGTAGTAAATACGCACGTCTGCAAGCCATTATACTTTCCGTTAGAAAGTAGGGTCATAATGTTTTCACTATAATAAAAAACTAAACAGTTGTATCTCCAAAGAAAATATTTCATAATTAGGAATGATTTGAAAACCACATAAAATACTCTAGGAGATACAAATGATGAATGTAACAGAAATATATTGTGAAGTCGATGATTTTTTGCATATTATAGGACTTACGCATTGACAAGAGCATTATAAAATGAATCATCCAAAAAAGCTATAGAATCAAATGAGAGAAATAAGTCATCCACCAACAGCAAATTGTACTTTATCCATGTATATATCTTAAGTGAACTAAAATATATAAATTGCAGTAGTTTAGTCAAAATTTTATCCCACTATAAAAACACTTTGATTCTTAAATACACAAAAAATCACTCTATAATTTATTCTTAAATATTTGAATTTATTAGATATAATATTTTTTAGAACTTGTCAATGTGTAAGTCCTAATATACTAATTAAACTTAGAACTAATTATTCAAAATAGTACAATTCCAATTAAATATGCTATTATGATTTTTAATCACTATTAATAATAAAATAACATGCCATTACCTCAAATAGCGTTCGACGAATTACCTAATACCAGTAATGCAATGCCATATACTCAACCAGATCGGTTAGCAACATTGGCAACTCTTTTTGGTATGACTCCACCTCCATTAACGACTTGTAATGTCTTAGAATTAGGTTGTTGTGATGGTAGTAATATTATTCCTACTGCATATGCGTTACCAAAAGCGAATATTGTAGGCATAGATTCATCTGAAGCGGATATTAAAACAGGACAAACAACTGTTGAAGCATTAAAATTAGCAAATATCGATTTAAAACATATAAATATCTTAGATATTGATGCTGATTTTGGCCAATTTGATTATATCATTGCTCATGGAATTTTTTCGTGGGTCTCACCAGAAGTACAAGCTAAAATTTTTAGTATTTGTGAACATAATTTAACTTCAAACGGAATTGCCTATATTAGTTTTAATACTAAACCAGGTTGGAATGTCAATAATACCATCAGTGATATGATGCAATATTTGTCAGCTCCAATTGATGATCCAGCAGTGAAAATTAATCAACATAAAGCATTATTAAAATTTTTATTAGATTCAACTAAGGAAACTGAGGATCATTACGAAAGTTTTATTGGGGAAGAAGTTAATAATTTAGTTCAATTGCCAGAAACATTTGTGTGTAAAGAATTAGTGGAAGAAAAAAATGAAGCCTTATATTTCCATCAATTTATACAACAAGCCAAAACTCATAATTTAAAATATCTTGGGGATGCTTTTCTACACACTATGCTGACAGATAGTTTTTCTGCTCCACAAAAACAAGCCTTACAAATGTTTAATAGCGATCTAATTGTGCAAGAACAAATGATGGACATATTGAGTAATCGCCAATTTCGTCATACTATATTATGTCACAAAGACATCCAATTAAGTCGAAATTTATCCGCAGAATTGTTGGCTGATTTGTATATTACATCTTCTATGCAACCAGCCACTGATTCTTATGAAAAATTTGAAAATAGTAGAGGAACTATATCGACTCCTAAACTAATTGTACAAGCTGCCTTACGGCATTTAGGCAATGAATGGCCTAGAGCAGTAGCATTTAGCGAATTACTTGAACAGGCTAGAAAAGATACAAAATCTAATTCTACAACTGATCAAGAAACTATTACCAATACCTTGTTGATGGGATATTCTAAAGGTATTATCGAATTACAAAGTCAACCCACCACAATTACGACTACAATTAGTGAATTTCCACAAGCAAGCCCATTAGCTAGTTGGCAAGCTAAACATACTACCAAAATAACCAACTTAAGAAATGAATGGTTAATAATAAAAAATACTGTTTGTTTGCATCTATTACCTTATTTGGACGGTAAGCATAGTCAAGCTGATCTATTGAATTTACTAGAAAATTGGGTTGTAGAAGATAAACTTACCCTCAATATTACTAACCAAAAAACAGGGGAACCATTAACTTTAACTGAATCTAATCGTAAAGAGATATTAGAAAAATTATTGGCAGATACATTGCATTTTACTGCTAAAACAGCATTATTAATATCTTAAGATACAAAGTATTATTGATTAAATCTGAATCATATTTAAAAAAAATAACTATGAAAACCTTATTCCAAATTCTTGTCGGAATTATAACGTTAATAATATTTATATCAGCCCAAGGGAATGATATTAAATTTGAGCATTTAAATGTTGAAGATGGCTTACCAAGTAACTTTACTAGCTCCGTTATTCAAGATGACCAAGGTTTTATGTGGTTTGCAACTAAAAATGGTTTAGCTAAATATGATGGAACCGAGTTTATAGTTTATAAATATGATCCAGATAATACAAATAGCTTAAGTAATAATTATACTTGGTTTTTGCTTAAAGATAGAACTGGAAATTTATGGATTGCTACCTTTGGTGGTGGGTTAAATAAATTTGACCCCAAAACAGAAACATTTACTAGATATCAGCATAATCCAAATGATCCAAATAGTTTGATTAGTGATAATATTCAATCTATTTATGAAGATAGCAATGGCACTATATGGGTATTAATTTATGCCAACGGTTTTAGTAGATTTGATCCGAGTAATAATTCTTTTGTTAATTATCAACATGATCCAAACAATACGAATAGTTTAAGCGACAATTTAACTTATTCTATTTATCAAGGAAATGATGATATATTATGGATTAGTACTTATGGTGGTGGATTAAATAAATTTGATATTAAAACTGAAACTTTTACTCATTATCGACATGATGAAACCAATCCTGATAGTTTAGCCAATGACTCTATACGCACAATCTTAGTAGATAAAAGTGGAATTTTATGGTTAGCTACTGAAAGTGGTCTGGATAAATATGATCCAAATATGGAAATATTTATTCATTATAAACATGACAAATACAATCCTAATGGTTTGAGTCATAACCTAGTAACTTCAATTTATGAAGATAGTAAAGGCAAATTTTGGATAGGTACATTAGGAGGTGGATTAAACCAATTTGATCGAAATAAAAATAAATTTACCCATTATCAGGCAGAATCAAACAATCCAAATAGTTTGAGTAATAATACTATTTTTGGTATTTATGAAGACAGCACTGGCATACTATGGATTACAACTGATAATGGAATAAATAAATATGATCCAGGATACGACAGATTTATTACTTATGAACATAAACCATTACAAAAAAATGGCTTAAATAACAATTTGATAAGTGCCATTTATGAAGATAATAATATCTTATGGATAGGAACTAAAGGTGGTGGGCTTAACAAATTAGACCGAATAACTTCTTCTTTCACCAACTATCGACACGATAATAAAAATTCTCATAGTATCAGTAATAACTTGATAATGGCGATTCATCCTGATAATAATGGCAAATTATGGATTGCTACTGAAGGTGGTGGGTTAAATAATTTTGATCCAAAAACTGAAACTTTTACCCATTATCAACATGATCCAAACGATCTAAATAGTCTAAATTATGATGTTATATGGGATATAGACCTTGATGCTGATGGTAATGTGTGGATCGCTTCTATTGGTGGGGGATTAGATAAACTTGATCCGATTCAACAGACAGTTAAACATTACCAACATGATAAAAACAATCCAAATAGCATTATTACAGATTGGTTATCTGTGGTAAAAGTAGATTCAACTGGGATAATTTGGATTGGTGCTGATGATTCTGGAATAAGTAGTTTTGATCCAATTCAACAATCTTTTACCAATTATATACCAAATGAAAATCCTAATAGTTTAAGCAATGCAGTTATTTCTAGTATTTTTGAAGATAAAGCTGGGACAATTTGGATTGGTACCAATGATGGCTTAAATAAATTTAATAAAGCAGAACAAAATTTTACTGCTTATCAAGTTAAACATGGTCTGATTGGTAATAGTGTTGCTGGTATTTTAGAAGATAATCAAGGCTACTTATGGATTAGTACTAATAATGGTTTATCAAAATTTAATCCAAAAACTAAAACTTTTAGAAATTATGATAAACGTGACGGATTACAAGGTAATCTATTTTTACCACGCTCAGTTTACAAAAATATAGCTGGTGAATTATTTTTTGGCGGTTTAAATGGCTTTAATACTTTTTCTCCAAACAAATTACAGGATAATCCATATCCACCACCAGTAATTTTAACTGATTTTCAGCTATTTAATCAATCAGTAATGGTAAGTCAAACTTCTCCTTTACAAGTTCCAATTAATTTTGCCAAACAAATTATTTTATCTTATGAGCAATCTGTTTTTAGTTTTGAATTTGTTGCACTAAATTATCAAGCATCTAATAAAAATAAATATGCTTACATGATGGAAGGATTTGATAAAGAATGGACTTATGTTGATAGCAATAGACGATTTGCCACTTATACTAACTTGGATGCAGGAAAATATAATTTTAGTGTAAAAGCCTCTAATAATGATGGTTTATGGAATGAAATAGGCACTTCAATAAAAGTTATAATTTTACCACCTTGGTGGCAGACTTGGTGGGCTTATGCTATTTATACCATTGTAATATTAGGTAGTATTATAGGAATTTTTATAGCCCAACAAAGAAAGTTAAAGATTACCAGAGCTTTCAATGCTCGCTTGCAAAATCTTAATGAACAATTACAAGCAGCTAATAAACTTAAAGATGAATTTTTAGCTAATACTTCGCACGAATTGCGTACTCCTTTAAACGGTATTATTGGAATTGCAGAATCTTTAATTGATGGAGCAACTGGTAAATTATCCAATAAAACTATTACTAACCTTGATATGATCGTTGGTAGTGGCAAACGGTTAGCTAACTTAGTAAATGATATTTTAGATTTTTCTACTCTTAAACAGAAAAAACTAGATTTGCAGTTAAAACCAATTGCATTACATGAAATTATCGAAATTGTATTTAATTTAAATCAAACTTTAGTACAAGATAAAAACTTAAAATTATTAAATAGTGTTGCTAAAGATTTGCCACCAATTCAAGCTGATGAGAATAGATTACAACAAGTTTTTTATAATTTACTTGGTAATGCAATAAAATTCACTGAAGTAGGAAAAATTGAAATAACTGCTAAAGTAATTGATTCGCATATGGAAGTAATAGTTTCAGATACTGGTATTGGTATCCCACCAGATAAATTAGAAAGTATTTTTGGTTCTTTTGAACAAGGTGAAGGCTCAACTGCCAGAGAATATGGTGGAACTGGTTTAGGTTTAGCCGTAACCAAACAGTTAATTGAATTACATGATGGTAAAATTTGGGCAAAATCTACTTTTGGCAAAGGTTCGCAGTTAATTTTTACTTTACCAATTGCTGAAGGGGAAGCAAGTCCATTATCAATAGAAATTGCTCATGTATCTAAAGTGGAGAGTTATTCAACTGATTTAACGGAACCAGAAAAAATAGTAGAAGATAGACCTGAATACTCAGTAAAAAAATCAAAAAAAGCTGGTTCTAATATTCTAATTGTTGATGATGAACCAGTAAATTTACAAGTGTTAGAAAATTATTTATCTTTAGAAAATCATAATATAACTCAAGCTAATTCAGGAATAAAAGCTTTAGAATTAATAAAAAATGGTTTAAAACCAGATGCAATTTTATTAGATGTAATGATGCCCAAAATGTCAGGCTATGAAGTTACAACCCAAATTCGGAAAACTTGGCAAGCTGATGAATTACCAATTTTATTATTAACTGCCAAAAATCAAATTACAGATTTAGTAACCGGTTTAGATGCTGGAGCTAACGATTACTTAACTAAACCAATTGTAAAAGATGAGCTATTAGCTAGATTAAACACCCATCTTAAAATTAAAAAATTACAAGTAGAAACAGTACGTTTAGCTGCTATTGAAGCTGTAAATGAAATGATGATAGATAGCATTCGGTACGCAAAGACTATTCAAAGCTCTTTATTGCCTAATCCTGAGCGAATTAGCGATATTTTACCTAAGCATTTTTTTACTTGGATGCCAAGAGATATTGTTGGTGGAGATATTATCTATGCTGAACCATTTAATAACATGTTAATCATTGTAGTAATGGATTGCACTGGACACGGTGTTCCAGGTGCATTTATGGCAATGGTTGCTTCAACTAGTTTAAGGCGTATTACTAGAGATGAATCTTGTTATACACCATCTGAAATTTTACAAAAACTTAGTTTTTCAGTAAAAACTGCATTACAGCAAGATACTGAAGATGTTGCGTCTGACGATGGTTTAGATGCAGCAGTTTGTTTGATTGATTTTCAGCATATGATGTTGACTTTTGCTGGGGCAAGATTGGCATTAAATTATATTAAAAACAATGAAATATATACTATAAAAGGCGATAAAGAAAGCTTAGGCTATAAAAAAGCTAAAGTTGATTTTCCTTTTACATCGCACAAAATTCCAATTGAATCTGATATGTCTTTCTATCTTTCTACTGATGGTTTTATAGATCAGCTTGGTGGTAAAAAACGTTTTCCATTAGGCAATAAAAAGTTTAAAGATATCCTATTAAAAAGTTATCATTATGATTTTTTTGTACAACAAAAAGAATTATTCAAACTCTTTAATGAATATAAAGGAGATAATGACCAACAAGATGATATTACCATAATAGGTTTTGGATTTTAATAACCATTATGGCATAATTCTATGAACGATCAAAGATGGATGCAACATGCTTTAGAACTAGCAAAAAAAGGGGAAGTTCCTGTTGGTGCTATAATAGTACACAATGATATATGTATTGCAGAAGGTTGGAATCAGCCAATTACAAGTTGTGATCCTACTGCTCATGCGGAGATAATCGCATTACGCCAAGCAGCTAACTATTTAAATAATTACCGCTTAACTGATACAACTTTATATGTAACATTGGAACCTTGTACTATGTGTGCAGGAGCCATTATTCAGGCTAGAATCAAACGAGTGGTATTTGGAACTTATGATGAAAAGGCAGGAGCTGCTGGTAGTCGTTTTGATATTTTAAGAGATACTCGACATAATCATCAAGTAGAATGTGTTAGTGGAGTATTGGCACATGAGTGTAAAAAATGTTTGACCGATTTTTTTATTCACCGACGTAAAATAAACTATGGCTAAAAAGCTAATTTCCTCTGTACGGGGAATGAATGATATTCTTTCCGATCAAACTCCTATTTGGCAATATGTAGAAACTGTAATTAGACAAGTTTTAGATAGTTATGGCTATCAAGAAATTCGTTTACCAATACTAGAAGCAACTGAATTATTCAGCCGTTCTATTGGTGAAGTTACTGATATTGTTGAAAAAGAAATGTTTAGTTTTACAGATCGCAACGGGGATAATTTAACTTTGCGGCCTGAAGGTACAGCTGGTTGTGTACGTGCTGGAATTCAACATGGATTATTTCACAATCAAACTCAAAAATTATGGTATATTGGCCAAATGTTTCGGCATGAACGTCCACAACAAGGACGCTATCGACAGTTTAATCAAATTGGAGCAGAAGTTTATGGATTAAAAGGCTCAGATATTGATGCTGAGATAATTTTAATGACAGCTCGATTTTGGCGACAACTAGGTTTGAATAATTTAGAATTACAAATTAACTCGCTTGGTTCGATGGAAGCACGTACTGTATATAAACAAAAATTAGTGGATTATTTATCTGATTACCATGATCAATTAGATGCTGATAGCCAACGACGTTTGCGTACTAATCCATTACGAATTTTAGATAGCAAAAATCCCCAAATGCTACCTATTATAGAAAAAGCTCCGAAATTATTGGAATATTTGGATACAGAATCCCAAGAACATTTTTCTCAATTACGAGAATTACTTGATAAAATTGGGATAAAATATAAAATTAATCCAAGTTTAGTAAGAGGATTAGACTATTATAACCGAACTGTATTTGAATGGGTAACAGATTGTTTAGGAGCTCAAGGAACTGTATGTGCAGGAGGGCGTTATGATTCCTTGATAGAACAAATCGGTGGCAAAGCAACTTCAGCTATTGGTTTTGCAATGGGTATTGAACGGTTAGTATTGTTATTATTGCAAAGCGATTTGCCAATACCAACTAATGCTCCAGATGTTTATTTTATATTGGTTGGTAATCAACAAGTTGTTAAACAAGGATGGTATTTAGCTGAATCATTACGAGATGCTTTACCAGATTTGCGTTTAGTTGTCAATTGTGGTGATGGTAGTTTTAAAAGCCAGTTTAAGAGAGCTGATAAAAGTGGAGCTAAATTAGCTTTGGTTCTTGCTGAGGATGAGCTGGCTAATCAAAAAATTGCGTTAAAATACTTGCGTGAAAAACGTCCTCAAGTTATATTAGAACAATCAGAATTAATTAATTATCTTAAAAATTTAGACTAAAGGAATTATTGTGGCCGTTTACGAAACAGAAGAAGAACAAATTGAAGCGTTAAAAAAATGGTGGAAAGAAAATGGTCTGTCAGTTTTTGGCGGAATAATAATAGGTTTTTCTTTACTATTTGGATGGCGTTGGTGGCAAGCTTATACAGAACAGCAATCTCAAATTGCTTCTGATTCTTATGAACATATTTTAATTTCAATAGAACAGAAACAAGCCCAACAAGCTCATAATACTGCTGATAAATTATTAGCTGAACATAGCAATAGTACTTATTCAGTTTTAGCTGCATTGAATTTAGCTAGTCAGGATGTAGAAAGTGGTGATATTGAGACCGCTCATGCACGTTTACAATGGGTAATGGAACAGAATGATGGTATATCAGAACTTACTCACATAGCCCGTTTACGTAAAGCTAGATTATTTATGTTACAAAATAAATTAACTGAAGCCAATAATTTGATTAGTAATATTAAGACAGAGAAATTTAAAGCTTCTTATGCTGAATTGCGTGGTGATATTGCGATGGCACTGGATAAACCAGATGAAGCTCGCAATTACTATACTGAAGCCGTTAAAAGTGAGGATTTATCTCAACAACATCTTAGCTGGGTACAAATAAAATTAGATGATTTAGGGCCCAAAGAGCTGATTGAGGCTGCTGTTCCAATAGATATTTTAAGTACTCCAACTACTGATAATTTAGGCTCCAAAGAGCTGATTGAAGCTGCTATTCCAATAGATATTTTGAGTACTCCAACTACTGATGATTTAAGTACTCCAGTTACTGGCAGTTTTGATAAAACAACTATTCCAATGGAAATTAACATTTCTGATCTCGCAACTCCGCAGACTACTAAATAGCAACAATTGGAGTCCAAATATATTAAAAGCTAGATTTGAAGTTTGGATTCCTAAATTTTAGTATAAGGAAATATTTGAATGGTGGGCCTGGTAGGACTTGAACCTACGACCTGCCGATTATGAGTCGGATGCTCTAACCAGCTGAGCTACAGGCCCTTTTTTGAAGGGAACCCAAGCATTATATCATGTTACAGAAAAAATACAATAGTTAAAAACTATTTTGGTATCCAAATTGAAAACATTCTTTTTTAAACGTATATTTCTAACGATTAAATTTACTCTAAATTATCAAATATGAATAAACCAATAGTTGCTATTACATTAGGAGACCCAGCCGGCGTAGGCCCAGAAATTATAGTTAAATCATTATCTAAATCTAACCTATGTAAAATCTGTGACCCTATAGTAATAGGAGATAATAATGTTATTAAGAATGCCCTAAAAATATGCAATAAAACAACCGAAATTAATCTTATAAATACTCCATGTGAGTATCAAGCAGGTAAAATTAATTTAATAGACCTTAATAATATTAAACTTGCACAATTACAGATTGGGACAGTGCAAGCAATATGTGGGCAATCAGCTTATGAGTACATTGAAAAAGCAATAGAACTAGCTATTACTGGGGAAGTTAATGCTATTGCTACTGCTCCCATAAATAAAGAATCATTTTCTATTGCCAAGATCAATCATATAGGTCATACTGAAATATTAGCAGAACTAACTCAAACCGTAGAACCACTTACTATGTTTGAAGTACGTGGAATGCGAGTGTTTTTTTTATCACGCCATGTTTCATTACAACAGGCTTGTAAATTGGTGACTAAAGAAAGAGTTTTGGAATATATTATACGTTGTAATAAGGCTTTGTTAAAATTAGGTATAACTAACGGTACCATGGCAGTTGCCGGGCTTAATCCTCATAGTGGAGATAACGGTTTATTTGGTAATGAAGAAATAGAACAAATTGAGCCAGCTATTAAAGAAGCTCAAAAATTGGGTTATAATGTAGTAGGACCAGTAGGTGCAGATTCTGTATTTCATCAAGCAGTACAAGGTTATTATAATTCAGTATTATCGCTATACCATGATCAAGGTCATATTGCAACTAAAACCCTTGATTTTGAAAAAACAATTGCTATAACTATTGGGCTACCATTTCTGCGAACTTCAGTTGATCATGGAACTGCTTTTGACATTGCTGGAAAAGGTATCGCTAGTGAAATAAGTATGACCGAAGCAATACGATTAGCAGCAAAATATTCAAAATTATGAATTTAACTCAGCTATTCGTAAAATTGCACTTCTAGCTCTTGGATTAGAATTAATTTCAGTCACACTAGCTCTTATTGGTTTACCAACAATGCGTAATTTGGGATTTAATTGTTGTACAGTTACTGGTATATGGATTGGAAAATTATCACCACGTGCATTATCACGCATAAAACGTTTTACAATACGATCTTCAAGTGAATGAAAACTAATTATAACTAAACGACCACGAGGAGCTAATACATTTAATGTTTGAGTTAAAACTTGCTGTAATTGTTCTAATTCATGATTAATAAAAATCCGCATAGCTTGAAAAGAGCGAGTCGCAGGATGTTTATGTTCTTTGCTTGGTGGACATGTTTTAGTGATTATGTTGGCTAATTGACCAGTAGTAGTTATTGATTCACATTTAATCGCCCGAGCAATTCGATTAGCATAACGCTCTTCACCATAATCTCTTAATACTTTAGCGATTTCTGTTGCTGTTGCTGTATCTAACCATTGTGCTACATTTGTACCATCTTCTGGATTCATTCGCATATCTAAAGGTCCATCTTGCATGAAGCTAAAACCTCTAGTTGGATTGTCTAATTGTGGTGAGGAAACTCCTAAATCTAATAATATTCCGTTTATTTGGCCTAACCAACCACGATCTTCAATATTTGCTTGTAATTGAGCAAACGGATTATGTACAATATTAAAACGCTCATCATCTATAGATTGGGCAGATTGTACTGCTTCTGGGTCTTGATCCAATGCTAATAACTGTCCATCTGTTCCTAAACGGTTTAAAATAGCTTGTGTATGCCCTCCCCGTCCATAGGTACAATCAATATAAATTCCGTCAGAACGCAAATCTAATGCGTCTAATGTTTCAGTTAGTAATACTGGTTGATGAGATAATTTTGACATTTGTTAACTTTTTAATTAAATTATTGAATTGATAATATATTGCTTAACAACTGAAAGTTGAAAATTTATAATTATATGGAGTATTTTAAGTTTTAAAATATGTCTAGAATTGCTGCAATACAAATGGTTTCTGGTTCTAATGTAGTTGCTAATTTACAGATTGCCAGCCAGCTTATTAGTGAAGCTGCAAATATGGGAGCCAAGTTAATAATTTTACCAGAAAATTTTGCATTAATGGCTATGCAACCCAATGATAATATCCAAATTGGAGAACAATATAATAATGGGATCATTCAAACATTTTTATCTCAACAGGCCCAAAAATTTGGAATTTGGTTAGTTGGTGGTACATTACCCATTTTAGCTAATAAGATACAAAAAGTTAGAGCAGCTTGTCTAGTTTTTGACAATACTGGTAAACAAGTTGCTCGATATGACAAAATCCACTTATTTGATGTTGCAACTGATTCTAATGAAAAATATTGTGAATCTGAAATATTTGAATCTGGTAATAAAATAATTGTAATTAAAACACCTTATGGGCGTTTAGGACTCGCAATATGTTATGATTTACGTTTCCCTGAACTATTTCGATGTATGTTATCGATTGGAGTAGATTTAATTGGATTACCAGCAGCTTTTACAGCAACAACTGGTAAAGCTCATTGGGAACTTTTGGTACGAACTCGTGCTATAGAAAATTTATGTTATGTAATTGCAGTTAATCAAGGCGGATATCATATGAATGGCCGGGAAACTTATGGTAATAGTATGATAGTTGATCCATGGGGAATAGTGTTGACTAGATTAAATCGTGGAACTGGTGTTATTTGTGCGGATATTGATTTAAAACAACAAACTAATTTACGCCATAAATTTCCAGTTTCAAAACACAGGAAAATTCAATGTCAATTATGAATTATATTCATGAGATTACATAATGGATATAGTACATAGTTTAAAATTATATTAATCCTTTTATAATACTTAGAACATATGTCTTCAATAATTCAAACTAAAGCTGAAGTTCAAAAACTAATCAAGCTGTATAATAAATTACAAGCTGAAGCTAAAGAAGCTGATAATAATGAAGCAACTTTAAAGGCAGCTCAGGCTGAAAGATTAGTTTCACAAATAAATATACTACAGGTTGCTCTTAGTAAAACTCAAGCTAAACAAAGTATCAAAAGTAATAATGAAGTAAAAAAGAATTTACCTAACACTGCAAATGGTATTAGTTTAGCGGAAAAAAAACGACTTGAGCTGGAAAATCGTATTAATCATATTGAAGATGCTCAAAAAAGAACTAGAGCTCAAATTCAGCAGCTAAATCAAGCTAAGGCTGAATTATCTCGATTACAAATTGAAGCTGAAAAAGCCGAAAAACGTCGTACTTTATATGAAAAACAATTACCTAAAACTCATGATATAACTAAATTAAAAGAACAAATTCAAATTAGAGAAACTCAATATCAAGACATTAAGAAACAGTTTAACTTATTTCGGCAACAAGCCCAGAAAGATTCTGATCTATTAAGAAGTGAACGAGATACTGCTACAGAAAGACAAAAGCAATTAGAAAAAGAAAAAATGAACTCCCTGCGTAAAGGTAATAACAAACGTAATTTTTCGAATAGTTTTTTCAAAGGGATAGTGTTAGGAATTTTAGGAATTATAATATGCATTGTAATTATTTTAAAAACTGTATGGTTGGACGATTTTATATGTAATTTTAAAAGCGAGTCTAAATTATGTGCTACGCTTGAAGTACCAGTTAATAAACGTTCTATACAATAATTTTCTAAATTCTTTATCCAAATTTTGGGATTGGCATTAACCAATTATTCACATTTATCTAGTTTTAAACTGCGAGAATATTAATTGTGTCCTCAATAACTCAGGCCAAAGCAGAAGCTCAAAAATTAATTAAACGTTACAATCAGTTACAAGCTGAAGCTAAAAATGCAAATGCTATAGAAGCCAGGCATAAGGCAGCTGAGGCTGATAAATTAGTTTCACAAATAAGTGCATTGCAATTAGCAATAACCAAACTTCAAGCTAAAGATAGAGAAAAAAAGACTCCAGCTAAAAAAGTTACTAGTGAAAAAACTGAACAACGGGTTAATCAGGAAAAATCACAAGTTATAGACAGAATTCATCATCTTGAAGAAGCCCAAAATAAAACCCAAGCCCAAATTGAACAATTAACTCGTGCTAGAACTGAACTAAATCGTTTAAAACAACAGGCCAATAAACATGCAGCAACTATAGTTAAAGAACGTAGAGCTAATGATGAGAAGTTACAACAAGAATTAGCTAAACTTATTAAGAAGAAAGAAGAAGAACAGTTAACCTTAAAACAGGAATTAATTAAAGTAAAACAACAAGCTCAAAAAGATGCTGAGTTGCTAAAAATACAACGTGATGCAGCTCGGGCTATGATGGAAAGACAAAAAAATCTAGAGAAAAATCAATCTTCTTCTTCACATAGTCATAAAAAATTATTGATAGTAGCTAGTATTGTAGCTATATCAGCACTTGTATTAGGTATCATAATAGCGTCTATGTTTTCTAAACCATCAGTTCCACCACCATCATCAGAAAGTAATAATCAATATAATAAAGGTATCAATAACAAAAAAACGAATAAAAAACAAAATATAAAAGCAATGGAAACTTATCGGGATAAATTAAAAAAAATCCCAGTAGGACCATTGATGATTAAATTACCAGGTGGTACATTTGAAATGGGTAGTAAATCACCTTATTCTGACGAACGTCCTCAACATGAAGTTAAATTGAAAGGTTTTTCTATTAGTAAATATGAAGTTACTTTTGAAGAGTATGATTGGTTTGCTGGAGCAACTGGTAAACAATTACCAGATGATAACAATTGGGGTAGGGGTAAACGACCAGTAGTTAATATTTCCTGGTACAATGCAGTATTATATACTGAATGGTTAAGTGATCAAACTGGTTATGATTATCGTTTACCAAGCGAGAGAGAATGGGAATATGCTGCTGCTGCTGGTTCGGAGACTACTTATTGGTGGGGTTATAAACTAGAAAAAAATTATGCTAATTGTGCTATCTGTGGCAGTGAATGGGATGGACGTAAAACAGCTCCAGTGGGTAGTTTTGATGCTAATAGATTTGGTCTTTATGATGTGATTGGTAACGTGATGGAATGGACATTTAGTTGTTTTCGATCTAATTACCAAAATGCTCCTAAAACTGGCAACATATGGGAATGGAAAAAAAGTAAATGTCTCAAACGAGTTGCACGTAGTAGCTCTTATAAAAGTTATGAAAGAGAGTTACGGACTACAAAAAGGAATAAATTTAGTCCTAATGAAGTTAGTTCTAAGATAGGATTTAGAGTTGTGAGAGAGAATTAATGACTGAAGTTACGCAAGCTAAATTGTTTATAAAATTTTAAATATATAAATAGTTAGGACAGTTTTGAATAGACGAATGAGAACTAAATCTTGTGAGATAATAGAATCAATCAATATCAAAAAACAAAAAAGTTCTCATAGGATAATTAACCTTTAGCAATTTGGCAAATACTTCATAGTTTGATTTTAGAGAATATTAAAGATTTAATTTATTTGATAAAAATCAACGCAATCAGAAAATACTCAGTTGTATATTATAATATTAAACAAAGTGTCAAAACAAACTTAATATATTGTATAATAAACTTATAATTATGGTAAACTTATTGGATTTTCTTAATTATGATTCATATATTAGATGTTTTCACTTACAATATATTTGTAAATAAAGGTTACTAAATCCCAATAGGAGATATTTTAAATGATCAAGCCACATGGCTCTGACACTCTAAACCCACTCTTTGTCTATAACGAAGATAAACATCACGCTTTACAAAAAGAAGCTGAAACTTTACCTTCTTTATTGTTAAACTCACCTGCTGCTTCTAATGCAGTGATGCTTGGTGCTGGTTACTTTAATCCTTTAACTGGCTATATGAATATTGCCGATGGATTAAGTATTGCTAAAGATTTTAAAACTATCAGTGGCTTATTTTGGCCAGTTCCGATTTTTAATCGCACAGACAATGTTGATGCTATTAAAGATGCTAAACGGATAGCTCTACGAGATCCAAACAAAGAAGGCAATCCAGTATTAGCTATTCAAACTATTGAAGCTATTGAAGAACTGACCACTGAACAGATGAATACAATGGCAACAGAACTGTTCACTACTACTGATAGTGAACATCCTGGAGCTGCTACTTTTCTTAATTCTGGTAAATATGTAATTTCTGGACCTATTCAAGTATTAAATTTCAGCTATTTTCAAGAAGATTTCCCAGATACTTTCCGTACAGCAGTAGAAATTCGTAATGAAATCAAGGAACGTGGTTGGGAAAAAGTTGTAGCTTTCCAAACTCGAAATCCAATGCATCGGGCTCATGAAGAACTCTGTCGGATGGCTTATGAAACTTTGAAAACTGACGGTATTTTAATTCATATGTTGCTGGGTAAATTAAAACCAGGCGATATTCCAGCTCCAGTTCGTGATGCCTCTATTCGCAAGATGGTAGAAGTGTACTTCCCACCGAATACTGTTATGGTAACTGGCTATGGATTTGACATGCTGTATGCAGGGCCACGTGAGGCAGTATTGCATGCTACTTTCCGTCAAAATACTGGTTGTACTCACTTTATCGTGGGACGAGATCACGCTGGAGTAGGTGATTATTACGGTGCTTTTGATTCTCAAACTATTTTTGATGAAAGAGTACCAAAAGGTGCTTTACAAATAGAAATTTTCAAGGCTGATCACACCGCTTATTCCAAAAAATTGAATAAAGTAGTGATGATGCGTGATGTTCCAGATCATACTAAAGAGGATTTTGTAATTCTGTCTGGTACTAAGGTGCGTAAAATGTTATCTGAAGGTAAAGATTTACCACCAGAATTTTCCCGACCAGAAGTTGCTAAAATTTTGATGGCATATTATCAAGAGCAAGCAGCTAAATAATAGTTAAACATGGTGGGTAAATATTGCCCACTAAAAAAACTTTCAAATTTGTTGTACCAAAATAATTAATCACCATATTTTTAATACTTTATAAAATATATCGATAATGTATGCTACAATAACCTTTTTTCAATTAGGAGGATAATAAATGACTAATAGAGTTGCACTAGTTACTGGTGGAACTGGTGGGATTGGAACGGAAATTTGTATAGCATTGGCTAACTCGGGTTATAAAGTTGCAGCTTCTTGGCTGCGTGGTGTTGATGATGGCGAAGGTTGGCAAGCCAAACATACAGAATTTGATTTTGCAATTGCTGAAGGTGATGTATCTAACTTTGAAGCTGCTACTAAAATGGTACAAGAAGCTGAGGAAAAACTTGGACCAATTGATATTTTAGTTAATTGTGCTGGTATCACTAAAGATGGTTTTATGCACAAAATGACATCAGATCAGTGGAATTCTGTGTTACGGGTTAACTTAGACAGTGTGTTTAATGTTACTAAACAAGTTATTACTGGAATGCGAAATCGTGGTTTTGGACGAATTATCAATCTTTCTTCTGTAAACGGTCAAAAAGGTCAAATTGGTCAAGCTAATTATTCAGCAGCTAAAGCTGGTATGCATGGTTTCACTATGGCACTTGCTCAAGAATCAGCTCGTAAAGGTATTACTGTAAATACAATTTCTCCTGGTTATATTAATACCTCTATGGTTGCCGCCATGAGTGAAAAAGTTATAAAACAAATGGTAAATCAAATCCCAGTTGGACGTTTAGGTAATCCTGATGAAATTGCTAGGGTCGTAATATTCTTGGCTGCTGAAGAAGCTGGTTTTATAACTGGTGCTAACATTGCCATTAATGGTGGTATGCACATGGGTTGAAATAACTCTATTAAATACTTATTTATTCATTAATGATTTAAGTTTAAATTAATAATCTTAAAAAACATTATTTTTTAAAGTAACAAATTTAATAATAAGTTAAACTTAAATTACTGACATAACAATTTAGATTAATATATAGCATTTCCCAATTTAATGTCTTTACAGTAACAATTGATTTTTGAATTTAATTAAGAATTAAGAATTAAGCATTCATAATTAAGAATTGCTATACAAGCAAAGTTGCAACTACTAATTTATCCAAGTATAATAACATTAAATAATTGTTTCTGATTCCTGCTTAAATTTAAGTGGGATAACCTATCATTTTTGTCTAATGAACCAAAGTTTATCCTTTGGACCTTCTTATGAACTGCTTTTGTTAGCAACTAATCTTATTATGAATTATCATCTTATATAGGACTGATTAGCACAATATCTTCAAATAATTATGCAAGATAAAACAACAATTTTAGTTATAGATGATGAAATTATTTCCCGTCGTACTATAGAAGCATTATTGGAATCAGAATACACTTTAGTATTTGCAGAAGATGGCAAACAAGGTTTGGAAAGAGCTTATGCTATGGTTCCAGACTTAGTATTATTAGACGTTATGATGAAAGGTATGAACGGTTTTGAGGTTTGTCGCCGATTACGAGCTGATTTTGTTGATTTACCAATAGTAATGGTGACTGGCTGGTCTGATCCTGTTGCTAGAACTCGCTGTTTAGATTTAGGAGCTTCTGAAATTGTATCTAAGCCTTTCAAACGTGAAGATTTATGTAAAGTTATAAATAGACTTCTATAATCCTAAATTATATTATGCCTGAACAAAGTACTATTTTAATTGTAGATGATGAACTAGTTTCCCGTTATACGGTTGAAGTTTTACTATCAACTGAAGGTTATAAGTTAGAATTTGCAAAAAACGGTGAAGAAGGTTTAAAAAAAGCTATAGAATTGTCTCCAGACTTAATGTTACTCGACGTAATGATGCCTGGCATGGACGGTTTTGAGGTATGCCAACGTTTACGAGCAGACCATCGATTAGCAGAATTACCGGTTGTAATGGTGACAGCTCTTGATGATCGTGAATCACGTTTACGTGGTATAGAATCTGGGGCTGATGATTTCATGAGTAAGCCTTATGATCGAGCTGAATTACGGGCTAGAATTCGTACTATAACTCGGCTTAATCGTTATCGGCGTTTAGTAGAAACAGAAGAGAAATTAGCTTATCTGGCTAATTATGACACCTTAACCGGACTACCAAATCGAAGCTTATTATTAGAACGTTTAACTCAGGCTATAAATAGTGCCAAACGTACTAGGCAAAATGTAGCCGTATTAGCTATGGATTTGGATAGTTTTCAGATCATAAATGATTCTTTAGGGCATGAAACTGGTGACAACATGCTCAAAAAGATTGGCCAACGGTTAACTAATATAGTAGAAAAATTAGGAGCAACAGTATCTAGAATTGGTGGTGATGAATTTGTAGTAATGTTTGAAACTAATAATATTGTTAAAGATGTTAGTGAAATGGCACGGTGTTTGTTAGATAATATTAGTAATCAAATAGTACTTGATTCTCATGAAATAGTGGTTACTTCTAGTATGGGAATTAGTATTTATCCAGCAGATGGAAAAGACGGAAAAATTTTACTTAAAAATGCTGATACAGCTTTATCAAGAGCTAAAGCAGATGGTAAAAATACTTATCAGTTCTTTACTACTAGAATGAATGAAGTTGCACTAGAGAGATTAATTCTAGAAAATCAATTGCGTAAGGTATTATCTCAAAATGAATTACGAGTTTATTATCAACCTCAAGTAGAAGCAAATAGTGGTAAAATAATCGGAACAGAAGCTTTAATACGTTGGCAACATCCAGAATTAGGCTTAGTATCACCAACTAAGTTTATTCCAGTTGCTGAAGAAATGGGTTTGATTATTCCAATTGGAGAATGGGTATTGCGTACTGCTTGTAAACAAAATAAAATTTGGCAGCAAGCTGGCTTTCCTCTCTTAAGAATATCTGTTAACATGTCAAGCCGACAATTTCAGTCAGATAATTTGTTACAAATGATCAAAAAAGCTTTAATTGATAGTGAACTTGATCCAATTTATTTGGAGTTAGAGCTAACAGAAAGTGTATTAATGGCCAAAGAAACTGAGGAAATAAATAATATAATATTATTATTAACCGAATTACGTTCAATAGGAATAAAAATTGCCATCGATGATTTTGGTACTGGATATTCTTCTTTGAGTTATTTAAAACGTTTCCCAGTTAATAGCTTGAAAATAGATCGTTCTTTTGTGAAGGATATTCCAATAGATAATGATGATGCAGCTATTACTAAGGCAATCATTGCTTTAGCACATAGTTTACGTTTATATGTTATCGCCGAAGGAGTTGAAACCTTGGAACAACTAGAATTTCTACAAAATCAACAATGTGAAATTATTCAAGGTTACTATTTTAGTATGCCTCTTTGTGCAGAAGATATGACTAAAATGTTAGAAGATGTTGCTGATAAAGCACTTCGTTAATACAATTAAAACTATAATTTGCAATAGATAATAATCTATTTATAATTTGGAAAACTTTTATGAAACAATACGTTATATTAATTTTACTGGTATTTGTTGGAAATGTCATTGCTCAAGATGAAATACCTAACAAAATTACGGATAATAAATCACAAGCTGTTATAACAAAGCTTGCTATTTCGACTGTAAGCGAAGACCCTGAAATTCAAAAATTAAAAAAACAATATGATTTACTAAAATTAAAAAATGCGATATTATCGACAAAAAACATAATTCAAGCTGAAGAACATCAGAAAGAGTTAATGCAACTACATAAAGAAAAAGATAAATTGCAGTTACAGAATGAGCTTTCGGCAGAAAAAAATCGAAAAGAATTAGCAAACTTAGTTTCTGAGAAAGAAAGATTATTGTTAGAAAATGAATTAAAAATAGCTAAACGTCAACAGCTTGTATCTAATTTAGAGTCAGTAAAAAATAGATTGGAACTTGAAAATCAAATCCATGAGTATGAAAAAAAGCAAATGTTGATGACATTAGAAAAAGAACATGAGCAACTTGCAATGCAAAATTCTATTGTAGCAGAAAAGAATAAACATGAAGAATTAAGAATCCAATTAGAAACTACTTTAATTAACTTTGAGATTACTAAATTGGAGTATGAACGCAATAAACGTAATTTTAAACTTGAAGAACTAGGCGAAAAAATAGCAGAAAGAGAGCAAAAAAAAGTTTGGGAAAGTCAAGTAAATAAACCAATTAAATATTTAACAGAACCATTTGTTGATGGTAATTTAACAATTAGTGATAGGAAAATAAATTTAGATATAGTTATTTTTTCAGGAACTGCTGATTATGTTGAGGAACGAATTAATTATTTTAATAATAAGAGTACTGAATATCCAATTTTTTTAGTGATAGATCGTTGTTATGGTGGTTCAGTAATAGAAGGTTCTAAAATTTTAGAAGCTATGCACAATAGTCAAGCTCCTGTCTATGTAGTGGTAAAAGCATTATCTGCAAGTATGGCTGCAATAATCACCTCTTTAGCCGAGCGTTCTTTTATCTATCCAAATGCAATTATCGTCCATCATCAAATGATGAGTTTTATGTTTGGAAATCTTACCGAAATAGAAGAAGAATTAGAAATGGGAAAAGAATGGACAAGGCGTGTTATGTCACCAGTAGCAAAAAAAATGGGTATTACGATGGATGAATTTGTAAAAAGAATGTATGCAAATAGTTCTTCCGGTGATTGGATTGAATTTGGTGATAATGCTCTTAAACTAAAGTGGGTAGATAATATCGTTACAGATATAAGAGATACTTCTTTTAATCATAA
Source organism: Candidatus Marithrix sp. (assembly GCA_045046925.1). Lineage (GTDB taxonomy): Bacteria > Pseudomonadota > Gammaproteobacteria > Beggiatoales > Beggiatoaceae > DRQV01. The sequence goes on from JASFYV010000259.1 coordinate 22,994, forward strand.
ACCAACAGATATGGAAGAAGAAGAAATGTTTATTTTTGCTAGAGAAGAAAAAGTAGATTTTACTGGTAATCGTTATGTTAAATTGCCACGTTTGACACCTATGGATGTTTATTACTTGTATAATCCATATAATTATTTTCGTTAAAATAACTTTTGAAAAATCAATAGTTTGTTAATATATACCGTTATATGGTGAAATAAATATTTTGATCAACCTTATAACGGTAAAAATTAATATTTCAAATATTTATAATGTTGTAAAAAATCCTTCTAATTTCTTCGCAATAACCTGAATATTAGGTTGATGATTCATACTAAGGTGATTACCTGGTACTGTGTTAATTTCAATTCCACCATCAGCAAAATCTACCCAAAAACGTTCTGCATGGTACTTATCTCCTTTATCTAAAGCTGCTTGAGGTCGGAAAAACATAAATTTTTCTGGATAAGAGCTTGGTGAATATTGTTTAATTGCAGCATGATTAGCTCTAATAACCAATAATAAACGTTTAATTTGGAACACTTCAAAATTAGCCGGTTCTTTACCCCGAGCCATTTTTAATCCAGCCTTAATCTGTTCCTCAGTAGACAGACTAGTATCTATAGATACTTCCAACTTTAGTAAATATTTAAAAATAAATTGTAAAATTTCAACATCATCTTTCAAATCAAATAGTTCCAAAGTAACAGATGGAGTATCAATTTGAAATAATAAGGCTTTTTGTCCAACTGCTAATAATTGTTGAGCCATTTCAAACGCAACTAAACCACCGAATGAAGCACCACCTAATAAGTAAGGCCCTTCTGGTTGTATGGTTCGCATTATGCCAAGATAATGAGTTGCCATCGTTTCAACTGTTGTCAATGGTTCATCTTCACCAGCTAATCCAACCGATTGAAATCCATATACTGGTAATTGACCACTGAGACAGTTTGCCAAATCTCGATAGAAGAATACCTGTCCGTCTATTGGATGGATTAAGAATAATGGTTTTTTATGTTCACTGCCAGCCTGAATTTTTACCAAAGAAGTGGGAGTTTTATCAACCGGAATAGCTTGCACTGCTATATCAGCTTCAATTAAATCAGCCAATTCAGCTACAGTTGGATTGCTTAAAAAATCTTGGACTGACAGGTCGGCTTGTAATTCTTTGCAAATTTCTGCTACTAAGCGACTAGCCAACAAAGAACTACCACCTAACTCAAAGAAATCATCATGAATACTTAACCGTTTTACTCCTAAAACTCGTATCCAAACTTCTGCGATTTTTTGTTCTTTTGGATTGCGTGGTTCTTCAATTTGCGGTAATTCCTGATCTGAAGTAGTAGCTTGTTCTTCACGTTCTAATTCATCCAATCTAGACAATGATAATTGTGGTTTTTTACCACTAGTATTATCTTCATCTGGTTTAGGTGCATCAATCCAATGGCGTTGACGTTCAAATGGATAAGTAGGTAATGGAACCCGATGCCGAGTTTCATTCTCATAAAATTTAGACCAATCTATATTAGTTCCAGCCAGCCATAATTTGCCTAAATTACTAAATAAGAAAGCCACATCAGATTGTTCATCTTTAATATGTCGGATTGAATTTAATACTGTTTGTTCGGCTTGTTTCGCATGATGTTGCTTGGCTAAAGTGCTTAAAGTACGTCCTGGACCTACTTCTAATAAAATCTGCTCTGGGTCTTGCAATAAATTTTGTAAACCAGCAGCAAACTGAACAGTATTGCGTAAATGTTTGGCCCAATAATTTGGATCAGTGGCTTCGCTTGCAGTAATCCAATTACCAGTTACATTGGATAAATAAGGAATCTGTGGGGCTTGCAATTTAACCTGTTTAACTTGATCAGTAAATGCGGTTACAATTGGTTGCATCATTGCCGAATGGAAAGCATGAGAAGTATGCAACATACTACATTCTATATCTTTCTTAACCAATTGCTGTTCAAATTCTTTGACTACATTAGTTTCTCCAGCAACTGCACATAAAGCAGGGCCATTAATTACTGCTATGGATAAACCCTCTGGTAGTAACGATTGCAATTCTTCTGGAGCTAATGGTACGGCTAACATAGAACCTGTTGGCATAGTTTGCATCATTTTGCCTCTAGCCGCTACTAATGCTAAGGCATCTTCCAAAGAAAATACTCCAGCTAAACAAGCTGCTACATATTCGCCGATACTATGACCAATCATGGCTTGTGGTTGAATCCCCCATTCCATCCATAATTTGGCTAACGCATATTCAATCACGAATAAAGCTGGTTGGGTAATTGCGGTTTGTTGCAACTGTTCCGAAGTATCTTCAGTAGCCGGATAGAGTATATCCCGTAAATCTAAATCTAAATGTGGTTTTAAAATCTCAGCACAAGTATCTATATAATGTTTAAATAACGGTTCTACAGCATACAGCTCTCGCCCCATATTCACATATTGCGAACCTTGGCCGGAAAACATAAATGCTACTGGGCGTTCAATTGCTTTTTGGAAATCGGTAATGACTTGTTTAGGCGGTAACTCAGTTAAATTACCATCGTTTTGACAGACTAAAATTCTTCGGTAATTAAAAACCTTACGACCCATTTGTAAAGTATAAGCAACATCAGCTAAATTGGTTTTATTTTGCTCTAAAGATTTAGCTAAATTAGCAGTTATTGTATCAAGAGCAGAGTTAGTTTTAGCCGATATAGTTAACAACTGACAAGGACGATTCGATGGGGCTGAACTTGATAGAGTTGGTGCTTCCTCTAAGATAATATGAGCATTAGTACCACCAATTCCAAACGCATTAACTCCAGCTCGCCGTGGAATTCCATCAGTTTTCCAGTCTTTTAATTCAGTATTAACTATGAAAGGACTGTTGACAAAGTCAATTTTAGGATTTGGAGTTTTAAAATTAATACTTGGTGGTATTTGTTTGTTTTTTAATACTAAAATTGCTTTTAAAAATCCGGCTATCCCAGCTGCATGATTGAGATGGCCAATATTTGGTTTAGCAGAAGTTATAGAACAGAATTGAGTCTTTTCCGAATCAGAAGTAGCTCGAAATGCTTTGGTTAATGCTGCAATTTCGACTGGATCACCTAACTCAGTACCAGTACCATGGGCTTCTATATAAGTTACTGTATCCGAATTTATTCCAGCTAAAGAAATTGCCTCAGCAATGACTTCTGCTTGTCCATCTACACTTGGAGCAGTGTAACCAATTTTAGTATTACCATCATTATTCAGAGCTGAACCCTTGATAACCGCATGAATGGTATCACCATCAGCAATCGCATCTTCTAATAATTTTAAAACTACTACACCAACTCCTGCTCCAGTGGCAATTCCTTTACTTTCAGCATCAAAAGTTCGGATATGGCCATCGGGAGAATAGATCATACCTTCTTGAAATAAATAACCTTCTTTGGGAGGTACTCGTAGAAAACTAGCCCCTGCCATAGCCATATCACATTGATAATTGAGCAATGCCTGACAAGCAAGATGGATAGCGACTAACGATGTAGAACAAGTAGTACCAAGACTAATACTAGGACCCGTCAAGTTCATCTGAAATGAAACTCGCATGGGCATAGTATCTTTATGGTTAGTTAAAGCCATTTCCAGCCGATCTATCGTTGGAAAGTCAACTAAATTATTTGGTAGAATATTTCTAAGCAAATAAGTACTAAAAGAAGTTCCAGCATAAACTCCAACGTGACCATCGTAATGTTCTGATTCATAGCCAGAATTTTCCCAAGCTTCCCAAGCACATTCTAAGAAAATCCGATGCTGCGGATCTAAAATACGGGCATCCCTTGGACTCATATCAAAGAATGGAGCATCAAACATCTCTATATCATCTAATAAACCATGAGCCTTGACAAAAGCTGGATCTTTCAGATATTTTGGATTTAAACCAGATGCAATAGCTTCTTCATCGGTAAAAGAAGATATCGATTCAACTCCATTTTTTATATTATTCCAAAATTCATCTAAATTTTTTGCCCCTGGAAAACGACCAGCCATACCAACTATAGCTATCTGTTCCAATGCGTCTTGTGTTTCTTCCATTTAATAACTTTCCTGAGTGTTTATTAATTTTTTATAAGTTTAATCTGGTTTTGAATGAACTTTTAAAATTAAATAGTGAAATCCAAAACTAATTGAACTTCACCATTTTTTTAATTGCTGTTGAATTTAATTAAGAATTGATTTACAGTTATCTACTGTAATCACAGATTTTCGGTGGAGCTTCTGGATTTAATAAGCCTGAGATTGTAAAAGGTATTGCAGAATTATTTGGATCAAAGGTGATTTTAGCTGCATCAATTACCTTGTAATCACCAGGACCATTTAAATGCCAAAAATTAGATGTTGTCGGTTGATTAAAACAGTAAGCATTAGTATCACCATGAATGGCTAAAACTGGTTTTTTATAATCAGCAGCCATTTTAGCAATTGCATCCCGAATATTTTTGTAACCATCACACTCGATTCGGTTTTTATTAGTGCAAGCAGGTTTTATGTCAGTAACTGGTTCGTAAATATCAGATTGAAATAAAATTACCAAACCTGATTTAGCTTGAGCTTCTGCAAACATCTTTTGTAACCAAGCTTCATTAGCAATATCACGGCTATCAACCGCATCTAATGCTTTGTTTACATTGCTTTTAAGAATTTCTGCTCTGCCATTATTAGTCCCAACTATATGCAAAGTACCCATGACTAAGCCACCCAGTTGCCACATAGCATTTTCTGGCTGATTTTCTTGACGAACTAAGTTAGGAATATCTTTAGTCATTTCCAGACCAGTACCAGTAAAAAAGAGATTATTAATAAATTCTAACCGTTCCATTTCGTCAAATCGAATTGTTAAGAATTCTCGGTCACAATCAGTCCAATCATTATCTCCAGGAGTATAAACAGTACGACCAGGATTTAAATTTGCTATCTGATTTTTGTAAGTTATAATCAAATCATCAGTGCAATTTTCACCACCACCTTTGAAATCACCATAATGAATTAGAACTGGTGGTTTTACTGATTGAATAGCCGCAAATATTTCACCATTTGGGCCAGTTAAACTAGTTTTTTCTTGAGTACTATATGGCATATCTCCAAGTACTACAAATTCTACTGGTTCTGCAAAACTACTAGATGCAAAAGTTAATAATGCTGATGCAACTACAAGTTTTTTAATAATACTCCAACTTTTCATGCTTTACTCCTTGAGTTAAATTTATCTATAAATAATGATGTTAGTGTCTTAAAATAAGATTTTAAATCATCTTAAGAGAGTTATTTTACACAAAAAATTTAAATATTTCCAGAGGGATAGTTTATAGCCATTCTTAATTCTTAATTCTTAATTCTTAATTAAATCTAAAAATCAATTACTTATATTGCTGTAATCTATTTAATTGGAAAATGCTATATCTTAATTACAAAAAGGATTAGATGGGATGCAATTAGTGGAATTATATGAATTTAATAGAATTTTTAATTATACATATTTTGCTAATAATTGATATGTAGTTTATAACTTAAAATAATTAATGCTATTTTTTCATTTTTTCATCTAATAATTCAGTTTGTAATTCTTTATATCTAGCGTCTATTCTAGTGGCTAAATAAAAATCTGTTTTTACTTTTTGTAAAGCTTGTTTTAAGTGTTCGATAGCAATAGCTGTTTGACCTTTTAAATAATAATTTTCGGCCAAGGCAAAATATGCTTCTGCTTCTGTTCCATTTGCTTTATAGGCCTGAGCTAGTAAAAAATAATAATATGGATTATTAGGTAAAGATATATCTAATAATACATTTTTTGCTTTATTAGCCATTTTATTTTGCAATAGTTTTTCAGCATAGTCTAATCCCAACATTTTATCATGTGGATAAACTTGTAAAGCCTGTTCATATTCTTGCATAGCTTGAGTATCATTTTTTTGGGATAAAGCTAGTTTGGCTTTTAGAATGCGAAACATGACTCTATCACTATCATTTTTTAACAACCAGTCAATTTGAGTTTGTACTCCATCAGTACGCATATTGGCTAATAAAGTTAAAGCCAACGCATAACGAGTAGCACGTTCATCTCGATAATTATCAGTTGCTAACATTGTCTGCAAAGTTTTTAATAACTTAACTTTATTATCAGTAGTTGATACTAATAATTTGGCTTTCATTAGGTTATAGAGCGGATTTTCTATTTTTAGCTTGGTGGAATACTTTGCAGCTCGATCGTTAGCTTCGGCTATACGATCACTAGTAACTGGATGAGTGAGCAATAAATCTGGTAAATTGGTTGTAGAGTTACGATTTGCTGCTTGCATTCGTTCAAAAAAATTTGGCATATTGGTGGGGGAAAAACCTGAATTAGCTAAGGTTTGAATTCCAATTCGATCTGCCTCTTTTTCATGAATTCTAGTAAAATTAATTTGCATTTGAATATTACCAGCCATAATTGCAGCAAGAGCAGCTTGTCCAACTTGGGGGGCTATTCCAGTAACTATTGCAGCAGCTATAATGGCAGCAATTTTTGGTACAGTAAGGCGTTGAGAAGCCTCAATTGTACGAGCAATATGACGTTGAGTAACATGGGCAATTTCATGAGCTAATACGGAGGCTAATTCACCTTCACTACGAGTTGACATAATTAGACCACTATGAACTCCAATAAAACCACCAGGCACTGCAAAAGCATTAATGGAAGCATCTTTAATAACAAAAAAATGAAAGCTCTGTTTAGGGTTTTCACTGTATGAAACTAAGTGATTGCCTAATACATTGAGATAATCATTTATTTGAATATCATCAATTACTTCTACGTGTCTGCGTAACTGGCGAATAAATGCTTTACCAAGTTTGTCTTCATCTGCTGGCGACATAATCACATCGGCAGAAATGCCTATTTCTGGTAACTCTATTGCTGCACAAGGTAAATAAATTATCCACAAAACCAATAATAGCCAATTACGCATGTTTATTCCATTTTTAGATTTTTAAAGTAGGTTTGATTTTACCTCCCCCCAGCCCCTTCTGATTTAGGAGGGGAGCGAGTGATGGTTAGTCATTCAGTAATTGAACTATTCCAAATCCGAATCATCACAATAATATTCTCCTTCGGATATTTCAACACATGAATCAGAATCGTCTGATTCTACTGAGGAATCAAATGTTAAAACTTCATAAGATTCACTACTACGAGTCGTTTGAGTATCATCATTTGGAATTGTAATGCTATATTTTATCTTGCCATCACCATTACTAGTAATACTTGGATCAACTTCTTCGTCAACAGTTTCATTTTGTATTTCAAAACTAGGAGTTATAACATATTTATCACCATAATATTTCACTGCAAAAGTACCATCAGCATTATAAATTACTTTTTCAACCCCATCAAATTTTAATAATTCTTCAATAAAAATATTAGGAGATAATAAAGTGGGTCGAATAGTTTGCGAGCTACCATCTGAATAAGTTATTGTTTTCTTAGTGCTAGATTCTTTTCTAGAAACACGTTTTCGTAATTCTAAATCATCAATTTTTGGAATTATTAATGGGTCAAAAATTACTACTTCAAGAGTTTTATCAGAATTTTTCATTAATACCTCACCATTCTCACCTAAGGATATTTCCCCGCCTATTACTTTTGCTAAATCTGTAGGGTCTTTGGGTGCAGGAATAATTTTATACTGTTGACCATCCAAAGAGGTTATGTTATAAAATCCTCCAGTCCCAATTGATAAACCGCTAGAATCATCATTAGTATCAACTTGAACCGAATAGTCTGTATCAATCATAAAACTATGCTCAATAGTCTCACCATTAATTACAACAGTTGAATTTAAAATACCAATTTCATCTTGATGAATAGTAATTTGAATATTTTCTTTTTCTGCAGTTTGGGTAAGTGAAACCTGCATATCATTTTCTACACTAGTTCCCTTTCCGCCAGCACTAAAACCAGTTTTGAGATTAGGCATCTCTGGTAATTTTACCGCATCAGGTACATTTGGTGATAAAGTTTGTAAGGTAAATTTAGCTCCTATTGGAGGTGTTAATTTTCCTGAATCTAAATCCATTTCCCAATCAGGTGGTAACTTTTCCTCTAAATCTATAATATCAACATTATCAACATCAATATTAGTCATAAATTTACTAATGTTATTACTAGATGTTTGTTGAAATTCCTCAGTATTAATAGCTTGTAAATCATCAGAAGTTAAATTAGCAATCACATCAATAGATAAGCCAGGCATATTCTCTGCTGTCAAACCATTGATAGTCGTTTCAGGTATCTGTTTGAATTGTTCTACTGTAATTCCGTTAATAGATTCTTCATCGAATTCAGCCATTTGTTCTGGTGTAAGAGTAGTTAATGCTTCTGGAGGTATTTTTTTCACCATTTCTGCATCAAAAGCTGCAAACATTTGTGGTTCTAATTCAGCAACCCGTTCTGCATCAAGATTTACAATATTTTCAGAATTTTTTTCAAACTCATTTTTATCTCGTTCAGGAGGTGGCAATTCAGAATTAGTTTCCTCTGTTTTAGGAATTGGTAATTCGGAATCTGTTTCTTCTGTTTCAGGAAGTGGTAATTCAGAATCGATTTCTTCTGTTTTAGGAAGTGGTAATTCAGAATCGGTTTCCTCTGTTTCAGGAATTGGCAATTCAGAATCGGTTTCCTCTGTTTTAGGAAGTGGTAATTCAGAATCGGTTTCCTCTGATCCAGGAGGTGGTAATTCGGAATCGGTTTCTTCTGATCCAGGAGGAGGTAATTCGGAATCGGTTTCTTCTGATCCAGGAGGAGGCAATTCAGAATCGGTTTCTTCTGATCCAGGAGGAGGTAATTCGGAATCGGTTTCTTCTGATCCAGGAGGAGGCAATTCAGAATCGGTTTCTTCTGATCCAGGAGGTGGTA
>JASFYV010000260.1:0-23511 GCA_045046925.1 Candidatus Marithrix sp.
CTATCTCGTTTGGTAATTCTTTCATCTCTTCAGATTAACATTTATTTCTTTTTTCGTATATACTTTTGTTTATATAATTGCTTATGGTAGGTAGTTACAGTTAAGCTTAGTTTAAATAACTTTATTCTTCAAGAAAATTGTATTTTTTAATACACTGAATTAGTTCCCACTGGGCATTGTTTAAAACGTTTATAGCTCCATTGATATTGGTTACAACAATCTGCTACACATAGCTCAACTCCTTCATTAAGAGCAGCACACGCAAGTTCTAAATCAGAAGAAGCAATATTTATTGGAGCTGGTAAAAAATGAATATGAAAACCCTGCTTTGTCCGTTCGGCATAAGTAAAAATTACTTTAGCATCGGTTTTCTGAGCTAAACGAGCAACCAAGCTCATCGTATAAGCAGAAACTCCAAAAAATGGAGCAAAGACTCCACCACTATTGGGTACTTGGTCTGGTAAAATTCCAGCAATTTCTCCATGACGTAAGGCTTGTAATAATGAACGTACTCCTTTTTTATCAGTGGCTACAAATTTACCACCAGCCCGTTCTCGAGCTGTATGAATAAGTTTATTTAAACCGATTAATTTAGGAGGACGATACAATGCTGTCAAAGGATAATTGGCAGAAGCATATAAACCAGCCATTTCCCAAGCTCCTAAATGTGGAGTTAGCAATATTACTCCTTTGCCTTGTTGTAAAGCTTGTTGTAAACAACTTTCATTATTAACTTTTACTATTAATTTTAGTACTTTATCTGGTTTATTTAACCATAATATTCCCAGTTCACTGAAAGCTTTACAAGTTTCAATTAAACTTTGGTTAACTAAAATATTTTGTTCAGTTACAAGAAGTTGAGGAAAACATAAGTTTATATTAGTACGAGTTACTTGGGTAATACGAAGTTTATGATGTTTAGCTATTTTCTGGCCTAAAATAGTAGCAATTTTGTATACTACTTTTAACGGCAACCAAGATAATATATGTAAAAATCCTTTGATTAATAAAGCTCGCATTTAGTCTTTATCTGTAGATGTTGATTCGTCTGTAGCCTTACTAGGAAGTATTATTTTTAATAACAGTAGTAGAGGAAGAGTTCCGTGCATAATCAGATCAAATATATCAATTGGGCTAATTAGATTACCTTGAAACAACATCCTAAGTTTTTCCAATAAATGTGGTTCTGGGACAAAAGGAGCTAATCCTAAAGTTAATGAGCCAATTATAAGTATATTCCAAGGGAATTTATCCAATTTTACTCTCCATATTTTATATATCTTTCCTAATTTAACAGATTACAATTAACAATTATGGAATTAAAAATTGCTATATCATAGCTAGATTTAATTCTTTTCATATTGTAACATCGTAACTAATATTAATAATATGTCAAGTTTTACTTACAATAAAGGTATTTACTAATGTCACTTGGCCCTTTGATGATAGATTTAGAAGGTTATACTATCAGCGATGCAGAACGTAAATTATTACAACATCCTCTAGTTGGTGGAGTTATTTTATTTAGTCGTAATTATGAATCAATTAAGCAAATAAATGATTTAGCTACAGAAATTCATGCTTTACGTCAGCCAGCATTATTGATCGCAGTTGATCATGAAGGAGGACGAGTTCAACGATTTAAAGAAGATTTTTTCCATTTACCTGCTTGTGCAAAATTAGGAGAAATTTATGAGCATAATAATAGACAAGCCATAGGTTTAGCAGAACAAATGGGGTGGTTATTAGCAGCAGAATTGAGAGCGGTTGGAATTGATTTTAGTTTTGCACCAGTATTGGATTTAGGGCGTAATATCAGTACTGTAATTGGAGATCGGGCTTTACATAGTAATCCGGAAGTAGTTTCTGAATTAGCTCATGCTATGATGCTAGGAATGCGTAAAGCTGGTATGATAGCAGTAGGTAAACATTTTCCTGGCCATGGCTCGATAGCTGCCGATTCACATATTGCAGTGCCTGTTGATGAAAGAAGATTGGTGGATATGCAATTTGAAGATTTAGTGCCTTTTGAACGAATGATAAATTATGGCCTAGCTGCGATTATGCCAGCCCATGTTATTTATCCTCAAGTTGATTCTCAACCAGCTGGTTTTTCATCCCGTTGGCTGCAAGATATTTTGCGTAAAAATTATGAATTTCAAGGAGTTATAATTAGTGATGATATTTGTATGGCTGGAGCGGTAATTATTGGTGATCCAGTAACACGTGCCACACGAGCCTTACAAGCTGGTTGTGATATGGTATTGATTTGTAATGATCGAGATGTTGCAATTCAAGTAATTGATAATTTAGGTGAATATAATTCACCAGCCTCACAAATGCGATTAATGCGATTACATGGTAAATCAGCTTTAAACTGGCAAGATTTGCATGCTGATCAGAAATGGCAACAAATCCAGAAAAATTTAACTAGCTGTTTAGTCTAGCATTTTTGATTGAATTAAGAAGTAAAGTAACTATTAACTGATGTTACGCAGATAGATTACTAACCTCCCCTAACCCCTCCTAAATTAGGAGGGAAACTATGCTCCACTCATTAATAAGGAGGGGCTGGTTGCTTTCTGCGTAACATCAGTTATCTATAGAAAATTCCGTTTCTATTATTTTTTTGATACTCTGAGCATTGTTATTGGAAATAATTGTCGCTGGCAGTTCTCCTGTGGAGGAGAAATAATAATTATCTGTGACTTTACCGTTTATTAAAGCACTTCTAACAATTGTATAAATCTTATCATTTATATATATTTTGATTCCATACCAATCAATAATTTTCGTTAATAATACTCTCGGGTATTTTAGATTTGCTTGCAAAAAAACAGTAGTCAACTATCTCAAGAATAGCTATTTTCCCTGTATTGCTGTCGCCAATAATAACATTGACTTTATTAGGTTGAAAAATAATTGTACGTTTCGTACTATTTTTTAACCATAAAACTATATTTTCAATATAAAACTTCATAATTCGATCCTCAAATTCAGATAGAGAATATCTGCTCTATCCTTTAATATTTTGGCAATATTTGTAGATGTTTTATGGATTTTCTCTGCTCTTTTACCCATATTTTTATCATAATTAAAATCTTTAAGAAGCATGACACTGCCATTTTCTATTTGAATATACTCCAAATCATTAAGATATTCTATTGCCTCAACTGTCAATGTAAGGGCATCATAATATCGTTTGTTGAAATTTGAAAAACAGACTGTTTTATCTACAATCAACTTCTCGATACTTTGAATTTTTGTGCTTTGTTTTGCAAGATAGGTTAACAATTCAGAATGAGTAACAAAGGGTAAAATTAAAAATAGTTTTGAAAGTGGAAAGGTTTTGGCTTTCTTTAAAACAAATCCAATGGAGATAATTCCGATACCCAAATTGTTATAATAATTAATCTTCATTTTTATATTTACTCCCCCAGTCAATTCTCCAACCAATTACCGGTTTATCTGATAAACTATAGAAGACTCCATTGCTCATATCTGTTTCTAATTTTTGCTGTGAGATTGAAAGCTTTCTCTTCCTGATTTCATCTAATATCTTTAAAGCCAACCTATCAATTTCACTATCTTCAATCTTATCTCTATATTTAGGTCGGAATTCATTTTTTCATTGATTAATAGCTTCATTTTCAAATACTTCTATTTCATTATTTGTAATTTCACCATCTTGCAACCATTTACTCAAGTTATTTTGCAACTTAAATTTGAAACGGGTGAACTCTGCTATATTTTCAATATCGAATTCTTGAATATCTTTAACATCAAGTAGTTGTTTGATGAAAATCTGCTCTTCCAGTTTATTTGGTAATAAACCATCAAAAGGTCTAATCAATAGTTTATCGTTTCGGGCAATATCATAGTATTTTCTGTATTTCTTGTAAAACTCCTCAAATTTAATTAGGACTTTTCCATCTCCAGCAATAGTAATAAAATTATCTTTTCTGAGTTCTGAATCAAGTGATCTAAAAACATCATCAATTTTATTTTCCAGAATTTTATCTGCCTTTATCGCTTCTTTACATTTTTCAAAAATATCATTTTTATCCAGTTCAAATCTTAGTTTTTTAAGAAAGTTTTCAAAAACCTTATCACTCACTTTCAGTAAGGTGTTAATATATTTTAAAATATTTTCATCTAATGTCTTATTGTGAATCTCTTGAACCATTGATTTTATTGTGGAGAAATCTTTTTCATTATTTTGATACTCTACCACACCATTGAGAAATATATTTCTTGAGGTGGATGATTTATTTGAAGCTAAAATAAAGGTTGTCTTTTCTAAAAATACCAATTGATTATCAATTTCTTTCCGTCCATCATTTTCATCAACTATAACTTTTACCCAGTTTGAGATTGTCTTCCATAAATCTTTATCATAGGTGGTTAAATTGATTGTTCCTCCATCATTTTTCTTTTGGACAGAGTGTTTAATTTGATAAAAATAATTCTGTTTATCTGTCTCAATATGAACATCATCTTTTACTTCCCACCCTATACTTTGTCCAGTTCTCAATGAAAGAATTTTCCAAAGAAAGAAGTAGTATTGATAATCAAATCCAATGGCTGTTTTATCAGCAGAGGTTTTGTCAATCTGAGTCCTGACCATATTAATAATCCTTCAGCTATCTGTTATATTTAAATTGGCCAAATTTTGACTAAACGAAAAATCAACTACTCTGACCCACTGATTTGAACTAGGAACACGAAAGCATGGTTATAAAATTCTTAAACCAACTAGATTTTAACAACTTATGTCAAGCCCTAAAAAGATAAGTTACTCCACAGAAATAAGAGAATTAATGTGATGTTTACAACACTAGGATTTACACATTGACAAATTTAAAAAAAAGAGTAGTTCAATAAAAATTATTAATATCTTGATATTAAATAACAGTTAATTTTATAATTAATACAAATCAATTGCTTAGTAATAGTGAGGTAGATTCATGATAGTTATTGTATTTAGGGATTTTATTGAACATATTTTAATTCTAGTTGCGTCCTAAGTTGTTATTTTAGATAATGCTAGGCTCAAGATGCTATGGATTCTGGAGTAATGTATTTACTTTCTTGCTCACCTAAGCTTAACGATATTGAAAATATTTGGTCTAAAGTTATCTTAGAAAAATTTCTATTTTTTAGATACTGAACAATTATATCAATGCTGATTCAGACAAAAAGTTTAATTGCCTGATCGGCGAACTTTCATGAAAAAGCGGGTATTTTCCCACTTTCAAAATCAACAACTTAAAAAGCAAATTTGAACAAGATTAGAAAGATAAATAGGATTTTAAAATAGTTTTTAAATGTTTCTATTCATCCTTTAATCTGTGTAATCTTGTTCAAAAACCTACTTATTTAGACAAACTATAAATATAAGTAGCCAATAAATGCACTTTAGCCTCACCCAAGAAATCACCATGAGCTGGCATTCGACCTTGACGACCTTTAGTAATACTCTCTGTAACATCCGCTACTGAACCACCATATAACCAAGTATTATCAGTTAAATTAGGGGCTCCCATTGCTTGCACACCCTTACCTTCAGGGCCATGACAAGCAAAACAGATACGTTTGAAAGTCTTCTCACCTTCAGTCGCAGCAGTTGCGTCATGTTCAGCAGAACTTAGGCTCAATATATATTGAACGGTATTGCTAATATCAGTATCGGTAGCTAAACCATTCATTTTCCCAGATGGCATAACACCTTGCCGACCGTTCATAATACTAGCTTTAATAGTATCTGGATTACCACCATATAACCAATCATTATCCCGTAAATTAGGGAAGCCTTTCACACCACCAGCATCAGAACCATGACAAACTGTACAATAATTCATAAATAAACGATAACCTATTTTAACTGCTTCTGGTTGTTTTACTAACTCGGCAATTGGTTCACTTTGATACTTGGTAAAGATAGGTGAATATAGTTCCTCCGCAACTTGCATTTCCGCTTCATATTCTCCAACTTCAGTCCAACCAAGGAAACCTTTGAAAGAACCTAAACCTGGATATAGTAGCAAATAGATGATGCTGGCGAATAAACTGATATAAAACATATATAGCCACCACATTGGTAGCGGATTGTTATACTCAGCTAAATCTTCATCCCATACATGACCCATAGTTTCAACTTTTTTGTCTGGATCAGGTTTACTCCCAGACAGCCATATTAGCAAGCCAAAACAGCCTAATATGCCGCCTACAGTTGGAATGATGATAAACCATTCCCAAAATTGACTAGTGAATACACTACTGTCAAACATTGTTTTTACTCCTTAGGATTGAGTCATCATCATCGATTAGTGAATTAGCCGCATCATTAAAAGTAGCCTTCCGCTTTTTATCATAAGCCCAGGCTATTACTCCAAAAAATGCCAACATAACCACAATCGTCCATATTGATTGAAAAATTGCAATAAATTCCATAGCTATCTCACTGTTTTAATTGCAGTGCCTAAGTTTTGCAAATAAGCAATAAGGGCATCCATTTCAGTTTTACCAGCTACTGCATCAGCAGCCTTGGCAATCTCATCATCGGTATAAGGATGTTTAAACCAATCCTTTAATATTTGCATTTTTTTCTGCACTAATGCACCATCCAACTCAGTTTTAGCTAAAGTAGGATAGTTCGGCATTACTGATTCTGGCACTACATCCCGTGGATTCATTAAATGCACATAATGCCAATCATCGCTATACCGTCCACCAACCCGATGTAAATCTGGGCCAGTACGCTTAGAACCCCATTGGAATGGACGATCATATACGAATTCACCTGCTACCGAGTAATGGCCATAACGTTCAGTTTCAGCCCGAAAAGGCCGGATCATTTGTGAATGACATAAATAACAACCCTCTCGTACATATACATCTCTACCAGCTAATTGTAAGGCTGGATAAGGTTTTAACCCTTCTACTGGTTGAGTGGTAGATTGCATAAAAAATAATGGAACAATCTGCACTAAACCACCGATCGCTACGACGAGGAGGATTAAGGTCATCATCAAACCAATATTAGTTTCAATTTTTTCATGTCCTGTTGCCATCATCTTCTCCTTAATGAGCTAAAATTGGTTCGGGAATTTTGTCATTGACTTCACTTTTTTCCGGATTGGTTACCGTTTTAAAAATGTTGTAAGCCATAATCAACATTCCAATTAAGAATAATGTACCGCCTAACCAACGAGTTACATAATAAGGGTGCATAGCTTGGACTGACTCTACGAAACTATAAGTTAAAGTGCCGTCACTATTAATTGCTCGCCACATTAAACCTTGCATAATGCCAGATACCCACATTGCTGAAATATACAGTACTACGCCGATAGTTGATAACCAGAAATGATATTCAACCAGTTTAAGGCTATATAAGGCTCGGCCAAATATACGTGGAATCATATAGTACATGCTACCAAAAGTTATCATGGCTACCCAACCTAAAGCTCCGGAATGGACATGGCCAATCGTCCAATCAGTATAATGTGATAATGCATTAACAGTTTTAATTGCCATCATTGGGCCTTCAAATGTGGACATTCCATAGAATGAAACCGCTACGATTAAGAAACGTAGAATTGGGTCACTACGCAATTTTTCCCAAGCTCCAGATAAGGTCATGATACCATTAATCATTCCACCCCAAGATGGTGCTAGTAAAATTATTGACATAGCCATACCTAAGGATTGTGTCCAATCAGGTAAAGCAGTGTAATGGAGATGATGCGGGCCAGCCCAAATATAGGTAAAAATCAAAGCCCAGAAATGGACGATGGACAACCGATAAGAATAAATTGGTCGTTGAGCTTGTTTGGGAATGAAATAATACATCATACCTAGAAAGGCTGCGGTTAGGAAGAAACCTACAGCATTATGTCCATACCACCACTGCACCATCGCATCTTGCACTCCAGCATAAGCAGAATATGATTTAAACAGGGTTACTGGTACTGCTAAGCTATTAAAGACATGTAATAACGCAATAGTAATAATGAAAGCTGCAAAAAACCAGTTGGCTACATAGATATGGGGAGTTTTACGCTTCATAAGAGTTCCGAAGAACACTACTGCATAGGATACCCAAACTGCGGTTATCAATATATCTATCGGCCATTCTAATTCAGCATATTCTTTACTGGAAGTTATTCCAAGTGGTAAAGTTATTGCTGCGGCTACGATAACTAATTGCCAGCCCCAAAATGTAAAAGCGGCTAATTTATCGAAAAATAACCGTGTATGACAAGTACGTTGCACAATGTAATATGATGTTGCAAATAACGCTGAACCACCAAAGGCAAAAATTACTGCATTGGTGTGTAATGGCCGTAAACGACCGAAAGTAAAGTATGGTACATCAATAATATTGTTTAGCCATGGCCAAGCTAGTTGGGCTGCGATAAAAACTCCTACCGACATACCAACTACACCCCAAACTATAGTCATTATGGCAAATTGCCGTACAACTTTATAGTTATAAGTGCCTTGACTGGCTACAGAGGTTCCACTCTCCACTGTATATTGCTCCTTTTTAAAGATAAAAAAAGAGCATTATTTCATGATTTGCTTATATAAGTCAATATTTAAAAACAGTTAATGGTTATGATTATTTTGTGTTTGTATAATAATTTTTTATAAACTAGCAAAATATAGTAAAAAAACTAAGGCTGATATTGATTTATTACAAACTAATTAAATAACATAAAACTGATGATTGTCATATATTTCTATACCTTTAAGTAAATTTTACAGCTTTCAAATTGAATTTCTATTATTATATACAGATACTTATTTTATATTTGATTTAAATTACTAGATTTTATTCAAGTAAAAAAATTACCTTTTATTTACTGCTGAATATAAGGTATAATATAAATATAAAATTAATTTGCCAAATATACCTTGGAGTTAACTGTAATGTTAAGTGTGAATGAGCTTAAAGACTTGCTTGAAAATGTTAATCAAGTTGCTAAAATGGCTGGAGAACGCATTATGGAAGTATATGCAACTCATTTTGAAGTTGAGCAAAAAGCTGATAACTCACCTCTAACTATGGCTGATATGGCTGCTCATAACACCATTGTAGAAGAATTACAGAAATTAACTCCAAATTGGCCAATTTTATCTGAAGAATCAGCTAAGATTCCTTTTTCAGAACGATATAATTGGCAGCGTTATTGGCTAGTTGATCCACTTGATGGTACCCGTGAATTTGTTAAGCGTAACGGGGAATTTACTGTGAACATTGCTTTGATTGATAATTATAAATCTATAATGGGAGTGGTTTATGTACCAGCTACTGGTGTTAGTTATTATGCAGCATTAGGTAATGGAGCATATAAATGCTTGCCAGAGCAGTCACCAGAGCCTATTAAGGTACGAACTTGTCCCAAAGATAACTTAATTATTGCTGGCAGTCGTTCTCATGCTGGGGAATCTTTACAAAAATTTATTGCTGGATTGGGTGTTAAAAGCAATTTGGTTAGTATAGGCAGTTCTTTAAAAATTTGTTTAGTAGCTGAAGGTAAAGCAGATATTTATCCTCGTTTTGGTTTAACCTCTGAATGGGACACTGCATCTGCTCAATGTGTAGTTGAACAAGCCGGTGGCTATTTAACTGATTTAGAATTAAAACCATTACTATATAACACTAAAGAATCACTGCTTAATCCACATTTTTTTGTGTTTGGTGATAATGATAAAAATTGGTTACACCATATAGAAATTTCCACATAAATATTTTAAATTTAAAACTATATATCTGTTTTATCATGTTTATAAAACAGACTCATTTTACCCAGCTTAAAAAGGAGAGTTATTATGAAAAAAGTCTTCCTTTTGTTGATTATACCTTTCATGGTAGGTTTTTTAGGTCATAATTTAACTTTTGCTGTTAATAAATCTCATTTTAAAAAGTTAAAAAGGACAAATAAATGTAATCGTTGCAATTTATCAGGAGCTAAATTACACGGTGCAAGATTAGTCCGAGCAAGATTACGTGGTGCTAATCTTTCTAGAGCAAAATTAAGAGGAGCACAGTTACGAAGTGCAGACCTTAGAGGTGCGAATTTAAGTAGAGCAGATTTACGGAGAGCCAATTTACGTTCTGCTAAAATGCAACGAGCTAATTTAACTGGTGCGAACTTACGTGGTGCGAACTTACGTGGTGCTGATTTAAGATATAGCAGATTAAAAGGAGCAAAGTTTAAAGGAGCTAATTTAACTGGAGCAAAATTAAAAGGATCTAAAGGCGGTAATTTTAAAGGAGCGAAAGGAGTTAAAAGATAAGACTTTTAATTTGATAGGTGTGGCTATAAACATAATTGATAGAATGCTTTAATTGCATCCTCAACATACATTATATAGTCACACACCTTATGTTACGCCATATACATTCCACCATTAATATGCAAGGTTTCACCAGTTATGTAACTAGCAGCTTCTGAAGCTAAAAATACTACTGCATTTGCTACATCTTCTGCTGCACCAACCCGATTTAATGGAATTTGTTGTAATAGAGCATCTCTTTGTTGGTCAGAAAAATTACGGGTCATATCAGTGGCAATAAAACCTGGAGCAACTGCATTAACAGTAATGCCACGACTTCCAACTTCCCTTGCCAAAGACTTACTAAAAGCAATCACACCGGCTTTAGTTGCTGAATAATTAGCTTGTCCAGCATTACCAGTAAAACCAACCACACTAGTAGTTGTTATAATCCGACCATGTTTTGCTTTTATCATAGCACGTAAACATGCTTTAGATAAACGATAAACTCCGGTTAAATTAGCATTAATTACCGCATTCCAGTCCTCATCTTTCATCCGCATTAATAGAGTATCTCGAGTAATTGCTGCATTATTAATCAAAATACTCGGCATTTTATCTAATTCTTTAATTAGAGCATTAATAGAATCAGCAGATGATATATCTAAAACCTTACCAATTCCAGTATATTCTGTAGTCAAGAATTTAGTAATATTTTCTGCACCATTTTCACTAGTAGCAGTACCTATTACAAATGCTCCTGCTTGAGCTAATTTTAGAGCAATTCCTTGACCTATACCTCTGCTCGCTCCAGTTACCAAAGCTATTTCACCAGTTAAATCAATATTCATCTTAAAGCCTCTAATGCTTGTTCTAGGGTTTTTAAATCTATTATTGGTTTAGCAGTCATATTTTTATTTATGCGTTTATTTAAACCAGTTAATACCTTACCTGGTCCACTCTCAAATAATAAATCTATTCCAGTATCGGCTATTTTATTAATCGTTTCTACCCAACGTACTGGATTATGTAATTGAGCAACTAATGCAGCTCGAATAGTATCTGGATTAGTTTTTGTAGTTACATCAACATTATGAATTACTGGAATATTTGGACTAATAATTTCTACTTCTGTCAATCGTTCTTGCATTTTATCTGCTGCTGGTTGCATCAGGCTACTATGTGATGGAACACTAACCGCTAATTGAATTGCTTTTTTAGCTCCAAGTTCTTTAGCTTGAATTATAGCTCGTTTAACTGCGTCAGCATGACCAGCAATTACTACTTGACCTGGAGCATTAAAATTTACTGCTGTAACCACTTGTCCTTGTGCAGCTGTAATACAAGCTTGAATAGTTTTATCATCTGATAAACCTAATATTGCTGCCATAGCTCCTTCGCCTTCTGAAACAGCAGTCTGCATAAAACGACCACGACTTTCAGCTAAACTAACTGCATCAGGATATTTTATAGCTTCAGCACAAACTAAAGCAGTATATTCACCAAAGCTATGGCCAGCCATTAATTCTGGAGTATGATTACTTTCCTGTTGCCAAATACGCCATATCGACACTCCAGCAGCTAGTAATACAGGTTGAGTTTTATCAGTTTGATTTAAATCTTCTTTAGAGCCTTCCTGACAAAGCTTCCACAAATCATAATCTAATATTTCAGAAGCTTCCTCAAAAGTATTTTTAACTATTGAATAATTGGAATTTAATTCTGATAACATACCAATAGTTTGTGAGCCTTGACCTGGAAAGACAAATGCAAATTTCATTGAATAACCTCAGTAATTCATATTGTAAATAAGTTATATTAATTTCATAATTACTTATACGGTATTAAATAATGCCTACATTAAATATTTAAATATTAGCAAATACTTTATTAAAACTAGTGTAAATACATAACATAAGATGTTTGTATAAATAGTTTATATATTGATATATAATTTATTGTTTTGCATTTTATATTGAATTTGTATTATTTTTACAACATGCGTTTTAATATCAAGTAGTGATATTTTCATGGAGGAAATTAAGTAGTGATATTTTATAATAGTTATGTATTTGGGGCTATTTTATCGTTAGGAGTTGTGCAATTACCTACAACTGGTTGGCAAAATACGATGACAGTTACCGCAACTGCATATAATTCACTTCCAAATCAAACTGATAGTACTCCTGATCTGGCAGCATGGGGAGATAGATTAAAACCAGGAATGAAATCTATTGCAGTTTCTCGTGATTTACTTAAACAAGGTTTAGGTCATGGAGCTAGGGTTAAGATTGAAGGTCTTGAAGGTACATATGTTGTTTTAGATAAGATGAATAAGCGTTGGAGAAAAAAGATTGATATTTATATGGGTAAAGATGCTAAAGCTGCTAGAAAATGGGGTCGGCAAAAAGTAAATATCAGTTGGTAGATAGAATTAAATCCTCTGAGTATAATGACCTCAGAAGATTTAAAATCTATTTATATTTTGTAACAAGTTCTTTAACCCAACTAGAATTACGTTCTCTTTCTAAAACTTCGCAACGAGCTTGTTTTAATACCACCAATACATAATATAATTTAAATGCTATGGCCATTAGCAACAATGGAATTAACATCGATATATGAATGGAAGGAGCGGCAAGTTTGGTTATTGTAGAGCCTTGATGCAATGTATTCCACCATTCAACCGAATAATGGATTATTGGAATATTAACCACTCCTACTAATGCTAATACAGCACTAGCACGAGATGCAGTACGTTTATCATCAATAGCAGAATTAAGTGATATTACTCCTAAATATAAAAATAACAAAATTAACTCTGAAGTTAAACGTGCATCCCATACCCACCAAGCTCCCCACATTGGTTTTCCCCATAAAGCTCCAGTCGCTAAAGCCAAAAAAGTGAATGAAGCTCCAATTGGTGCTGAACTAGCTGCAATAATATCTGCTAATTTTATTCGCCAGACTAAACTAATTCCTCCAGCAACCGCCATTATCATATAAATAAACATTGACATCCATGCTGCTGGAACATGAACAAACATAATGCGGTAACTTTGCCCTTGCTGATAATCAGGTGGTGCTTTAAATAAACCATAATAAAGCCCAGCCAACATTAAAATCAAACAAGCCCAACCAAACCAAGGTATTAAACGTCCAGCAAGAATATAGAAATATTTTGGAGATGAATGTTTATGTAAAAATGCCCACATAATATTAATTAAAGTTTAATTTAAAGTTTATCTATATCTACAACAAAACCTTCTCTAGAAATGTAACAATCCATATTTGAACCACGTTCATGAATTAATTTAATCGTTTCACGGTGCAAATTTTCTATTTTAGTATCATCATAATTTGGATCAGCATGAAATAAATATAATTGTTTAACATTAGCATCTATTGCAAAATTGGCTGTATCAATATAGCATGAATGACCCCAACCTCTTTTTTTGGCGTAGTCTTCTGGGGTATATTGAGCATCATGAATGAACACATGAGAATTTCTAATCGTATCTAAAGAATGCTCTCGTTCTTCTTTTTGCATTGCTTTAATTAATTCAAATTCCTGTGGTTCTAACTCATCTCGCCGATTTTCTATTGATTGATCTATAAATGAAAGCTCATCATCAGAAGCGTAAACTATAGTCTTTCCATGTACATGAATTCTATACCCAAAAGTACTACCAGGATGATGTACATTAAACGTTTCAATTCTGAATGGGCCATATTCAATTTGGCTATCATAAGCAGTTAAATAATTAACATCTGCCATCCAATTTTCT
This sequence comes from Candidatus Marithrix sp., assembly GCA_045046925.1. Lineage (GTDB taxonomy): Bacteria > Pseudomonadota > Gammaproteobacteria > Beggiatoales > Beggiatoaceae > DRQV01. The sequence continues at coordinate 14,076 of JASFYV010000260.1, forward strand.
ACTTCAACTGGAAAATAAGGATCTCGCATTTGTCCAGAAATACGTTGTTCAATATCTTTTTGACTGTCTCCAGGTCCATAGATATTAACTTTCCAACCTGGAACAAATGCTGGTACAAAAAATGGCAAACCAGAGATATGATCCCAATGATAATGAGTTAATACGATGGTGACTTCCTTGATATCTTTTTGTGCCATCAAAGAATTACCAAGTGGAATAATACCAGAACCACCATCACATATTAAAATATGATTATCGACTCTTAATTCTACGCATGATGTATTACCACCAACTCGCATATGACTACCAAATGGGGCGGGATAAGAACCACGCACTCCCCAAAAACGTATGTAATTCAGTGCATTAACGCTCATAATTATTTCAGTTTAATATCAACATGTTTACAAACAATATCTCTAATTTCTTTAAAACGTAAAGGTTTGATAAGAAAAGCAACTGCCCCTAGTTGTTTAGCCACACTACGATCTTGATCATAGTCTTTAGAAGTTACCATTATTACTGGTGTATCTTTTTGATGAGCAAAGCTCCGTAAGTGCCTTAACAAACTTAGGCCATCCATACCAGGCATAATAATATCTAGAAATAATAAATCTGGTTGGTGTTCTTTTAAATATGGAAGCGCCTCGGCAGGAGATTTAAAGCCGATAAAATTGACTGCTAGTGGTTCGACGCTGAATTGATACAGCGAAATCGAGGTTGCACTGTCATCAACTACCACAATAGTTGGCATTTTATCTGTCATGAAAGTTAAACCCATCTTTTATATCATTCGTTGAGTAGTGTCGTTTTTACCCAATTAAATCTATCATAATACAATAGATTCACACGTTACGGATATTAATGTAAAATTCCTAAATTTTTTGTTAAAACTAGTTATTAAGCTATTTTGATTAACCAACATTTTAATATTTAACCAATAATTTATGTTTTCTTTATAACGTTTTCTAATTTTAACATTGTTATAACCTTTAGATTTTAGCTCTTTTACTCGAATTTCAGCATTGGTTGGAATACTATAAACTCCTAAAGAAATAGCATTTTTTAGTTTTCCTCTAACAATATGGTGATCTTTGATTCCAAGTTTATCCAAATATTGATTAATCCGTTTAGTTTCTTCTAAAGTTTTAAAAGGTGGTAAGTAAACCCATGTCCCAATTAATTTTTTATCTTCTTGTTCTTGTATGTTAACTGTAATATTATTATATTTATTTTCTAACCAATCAATTGCTGCATTTACAGTATTTATCTTAATGTATGGACCAGCTTGAAAACAGGTTTTTCTAATTTTATCTAAGTTTTCAGTAGTTTGATTATTTAATGTTAGCTGATCAGTATTTACTATAGTTTTAACATCTAAAGTTGGTGTATCTATTAATTTAGGTTGTTTCGAGCCTTTTCCTGCAATGATAACTTCTTCATTTATAGTATTATCAGGTTCTTCTGTATTAATTACAGGTTTCTCACTCAATAACATAAGACTAGGTAAACCTTGAATAGTTTTTATACTAGACTTGGTAGTTGCTGGAATAAACTGTTCTGGTTGTAGTGGTAACCAAGACAATAACCCCATTTGCCAAAATAATAAACTAATATTCACTAGGAACAGTAATAGAGCTAGACTTCTCATGATTGATAATAGTCTTTAATCCTTGTAAAACGAGGTCTGGAATATATTGATAAGTTCTAGATAAAAATGGTTTAAGAACAGCAACATCTCCACCAGTAAGTATAAGTTTTGGCTTATTTTCTAAGCTATTCATTACATATTCAAGTAAGCCTAACACCGCATATAAAGTACCGAAAACAATACCATTACTTGTATCATTTGCTAAAGAAAAATTACATGTTGTTAAAATTTGTTTACTACTTGTTAATTTATAGGTATTTTCAAATAAAGCAGTTTGCATAGCATTTAAACCTGGTGCTATAATTCCACCCAAATGCTGACCATTGTCTAGTATATCTATAGTTACGGCAGTCCCACAATCAACTATACATGACATTTCTATTTTTAAGCTATAAACACCAATTAAAGCTAGCCATCTGTCTATTCCTAATTGTTCTGGATACTTATAACCATTTTTTACCCCACACTTATATTTAGTAGTTTTAGTAAAATTTGGTTGACATTGCCAATATTTAGTAGTCCAGGCAGTAATACTCTCATTTATCTGTGTACCAGCAACATTGGATATCCAAATAGCTTCAGGTTTATCAATGGATTTCCATATTTTAGCTAAAGTATAATCTAATCCACTAGCTTCATATGCTATATACTGCTGAATACCTAAGTTATTATTTTCTAAAATTGCCCATTTTATAGCAGTATTACCTATATCAACTAGTAATATCATATCAATAGGTTAATTAAATATTAAACTACCACAAGTATAGCTTTTATTATTAATTAACAATGATCCATATTCATTAATTCCAGTTGCAATACCTTTGATAGTCCCGCCATTACTATTATATAAAGTTATTGATTTTCCGTAGCTCAAATCAAAACGCTTCCAATCATCTAAAAATGGATTTAATCCTGTATTTGGATAATTTAGTAAAGTAGATAAACAACTGTCAATTAAATTAGCGGCTAAAGTATTACGTGTTGGGATTTGCTTTGAAATAGAAACTAAATCTATCCAAGGTTGAGAAATATCATTAACCAGAGACATTCTAACATTAATTCCTATTCCTACTACAATTTCACACTTCTTTTTACAACGGTTTTCTAATAATAAACCTGCCAATTTGCGTTGCCGCCATAATAAATCATTAGGCCATTTTAATCCAATTTCATAAATTCCCAAGTCATACAACATTTTAGCAATAGTCACCGCTAAGGCAATGCTCAGTCCATTTAGTATATTTAAATCTGTATAGCTATATTTAATAGATAAACATAATCCACTTGCATAAGGAGAAACCCATTTACTTCCTTGTCGTCCGCGTCCCGATGTTTGGTATTCTGCTATATAAACCAATGGTTTTTCAATAATACTAGTTTGAGCTAAAATATGTTCATTAGTTGAATCTACAACATCAAATATTTCTAAATTAACCGATTTATTGGTAAGTTCAGCTCTAATTTTTCTTATATCCAACAAATCAACTGTTTCAATTATCTGATATGTATCACTGGTTGGATTATCTAATTTAATTCCATAAGAAACCAAATCATCAATAATTTCTTTTAATTTTTTAGCACTTATAGACAATTTAGTTACTAATTGTTTAGTGGTATATATCTGTCTATTATTAAGTATTTTTAGTACTTGTTGATACATCTTAAAGTAATTTCTTAAAAAATCAAGCGAACTCATTGATAAATACTAATTATAAGCTTATTTATCAAGTATTAATGGGTAAATTATATTTAATAAACGTTGTAAAGCACCTTTATTTTTTTGCACAAATAGTTGCCCATTTTTTCCAACTTTTTTAGCAAGCTTAGGATTATTTAAATATAGTTTTACAGTTTGGTATAATTGTTCTGAATTTATAATTTTATTAGCTGCTTTAAATTTTAATAGTTCTCGACAAATTTCAGCACATTCAAATACATAAGACCCCATTATCACTGGTATTCCTACTATTGCTGGTTCTAATAAGTTATGGCATCCAACTGGTACTAAGCTACCCCCAACAAAGGCAATGTCAGCAGTGGTATACAGCATTGCTAATTCACCCATAGTATCAACTAAATAAATTTCTATGTTAGTGTCAACATTGTTTTTAGTACGTTTTACAGTATTAAACCCATGTTGTTTACATAGTTTATTAACCTGATTGAATCGTTCTGGATGACGTGGTACTAAAACCAATAATAAATCCTTAAATTCCAGTTTTAATTTTCTAAAAGCTTCAAGGATAATCTCTTCTTCACCTGCGTGAGTACTAGCTGCAATCCATACTTTACGATTTAAACCCCATTGCTGACGTAAACTATTTTCAAAAATTGGTGAGCTAGTATCAAATTTTATACTGCCAGTCACTTGTACTTTGTTGGAAACAGCCCCTAATTGAGTAAATCTATTTGCATCAGCTTTAGTTTGAGCTGCTATTGTAGTTATATTGGCTAACATTTGCTGAGTTAATTTAGCAATATATTTATAATTTTTAGCAGAATTAACAGATAATCTTCCATTGGCTAAAACTATGGGAATATTTTGGCAAGCATGCAATAAGTTAGGCCATAGCTCTGTTTCCATCAAAATCAGTATACTTGGTTTAGTACGAAGCAAAAATCTATTTATTGCCCCAGGCAAATCATAAGGTAAATAAACATGCCAAACTTCATTTCCAAATATTTTTTTTACTCTTTGTGAACCGGTTGGTGTCATAGTAGTAAGCAATATAGGATAACTAGGAAATTTAATTTGTAAAGCCTGAATCATAGATATTGCGGCTTGCACTTCTCCCATTGATACAGCATGTATCCATAAACAATCTTTTACTGGCAAAGCTGGAAAAAAACCAAATCTTTCTAGCCAACGTTGCCGATAAGCAGGGGTTTTTATACCACGCCATAATAAACGTAACAATAAGATAGGAACTATTAAATAAAAAATACTAGTATAAATAAAACGCAAAATTTATTGGCTAAAATTTATTTTTTGTAGCATTAAAGTTGCGTCCTCATTACCTTGAGTTGCTGCTAGTGATAACCATTTTTTAGTTTCTATTAAGTCTCTTTGCCCACCTTTACCATTATAATACATCATACCCAGACTTAATTGGGCTTCTATATATCCTTGTTTAGCAGCTTTATTATACCATTGTTTAGCTTTAGAGAAACTTTGGTTTACTCCACCACTACCTACAAAATATAAAGCTCCTAGAAAATACTGTGCTTCTATGTGTCCTTGTTCTGCAGCTTTTCTATACCATTTTGCAGCTTCAGAAGAATAATTATTATCTGCTCTATTGCCATCATAATACATCTTAGCTAATCTAAACTGTGATTTTGCATGGTTTTGTTCAGCAGCTTTTAAAAAAGCTTGACTAGCCTGAATAAGATAATTTTTATTATAAAATTCAAGTGCAGATTGATATATTTTTTCAGGAGTAGGTTTAATTACTTGAACAACATCTGGTTTAACAATCTGCTCTGATTTAGTAAACATATTACAACCAGAAATTACCAATATAATTGAAATAAATAATATTTTTTTCATTCAGTCAAATAGTCTAAAATTTTTGAATTTTTATATAATAGCATAGTTTTTTAATATTTCCTAAATTTGATTTATAACTGAATTTGATATTTAAAATAATTAAATTTTAGGTAATTTTAAAATGAAAAATCAGATAAAATATTGACAGTATACAATTTAAATTCCATACTCAACAAGTATTATCTTGATTGCTATTATAGCTATGATTTTTCTGTTTCGATATTAATGAAAAATTAATATTATGTAATAATTTACTCTTCATGATAAAAAATAAAATACCATCCAAATTAAATAATAGATATCTTTCCTAAATATATTTTTACATGATATTTCAATATTTTATAAAATAGTGTTAGTATTTAAGGCATATATTTTAAAACTATTCAGATATAAAAAACAAATATCCCAAATATATTTATATAAATTTAAAGCGTTAAAATTTTAGGAGGATTTACCATCTTTTTTACCAATAGGAGATTCTTATGACCCAAAAACAAGATTATGGTTCTAATCCAGTTGAAGTCCGTGAAACTGATCAATATAAAGCTGAATATATTGAAAGCCTTGTAGAACGATGGGATCAGTTGATAGATTGGAATGCAAGGGCTGAAAGTGAAGGACATTTTTTTATTGATGTTTTGAGAGAAAGAGGGGCAAAACGAATTCTTGATGTGGCAACTGGTACTGGATTTCATTCAGTACGTTTATTAGAAAATGGTTTTGATGTTGTAAGTGCAGATGGTAGTCCATTTATGTTAGCAAAAGCATTTGAAAATGCTAGAAAAAAAGACAAAATCCTACATACAGTACATGCTGATTGGCGATGGTTAAATAAAGATATACATGAAAAATTTGATGCTATTATCTGTTTAGGAAACTCATTTACTCATTTATTTAGCGAAAAAGCTCGTCGTAAATCCTTAGCAGAATTTTATGCTGCTTTAAAACATGATGGTATTTTAATTTTAGATCAACGAAATTATGATAGTATTTTGGATCAAGGTTTTTCTTCTAAACATACCTATTATTATTGCGGAAATAATGTGAAAGCCGAACCTGAACATATAGATAAAGGTTTAGTTAGATTTCGTTATGAATTTCCTGATAAATCTATTTTCCATCTTAATATGTATCCATTGCGTAAAAATTATGTTCGCAATCTGATGAAAGAAGTTGGTTTTCAAACTATAACTACTTATGGTGATTTTAAAGAAACTTATCATAGTGATGAACCAGATTTTTTTGTGCATGTAGCTGATAAAAAATACGAAATAGAAGAAAGTGAAAAAAAATGAGCTATTCAAACACAGTAGAAACTGCTCGCACCTATTATAATAGTGAAGATGCTGATAATTTTTATGCAGTTATTTGGGGTGGAGAAGATATTCATATAGGTATTTATGAATCAGAACAAGATTCTATTTTTGAAGCCAGCCGTAAAACTGTGCGTCGTTTAGCAAATTTAGTAACCTTAAATAGTAAAATTAAGGTTTTAGATATTGGCTCTGGTTATGGGGGAACTGCCAGGTACCTAGCTAGAACTACTGATTGTCAGATTGATTGTTTAAATTTAAGTGAAACTCAAAATCATCGAAATAGACAATTAAATCAAGAACAAAACCTTACAGATAAAATTACAGTAATAGATGGTAGTTTTGAAAATATTCCAGCTGAAGCTGAAAAATATGATTTAGTATTATCACAAGATGCTATTTTACACAGTGGTAATAGACAACAAGTTTTAGCTGAAGTACTAAGAGTATTAAGACCTGGAGGAGATTTTATCTTCACCGATCCAATGCAAAGTGATGATTGCCCAACAGGAGTATTACAACCTGTTTTAGATAGAATTCATCTTGATTCAATGGGATCGATTGGATTTTATAGTAAAACTGCTATGGAACTTGGTTTTGAAAAAGTGCAGATTATTGAAATGACTAACCAGCTAATTAATCATTATAAGCATGTTTTAAAGGAATTGGAAAATCGGCATATTGAAATGTTAAAGGTATGTAGTCAAGATTATCTAACACATATGAAAATTGGTCTGAATCACTGGATTGAAAGCGGTAATAAAGGTTATTTGGCTTGGGGAATTTTACATTTTAAAAAGTTACCTTAAATGGAAAAAATCAACGTTGTCAATTTAACTAAAATTTTTGGTTCTAACCCGAAAAAGGCTCTAAAATTATTAGCTGAAGGGGTTAGTAAAGATGAAATTTTTAATACAACTGGTCAAATTGTTGGGCTGGCAAATATTAACTTTACTATATCTAAAGGTGAGATTTTAGTAGTTATGGGTCTATCTGGCAGTGGTAAATCAACTCTTATTCGTTGCATTAACCGCTTGATAGAGCATAGCCAAGGACAGGTATTAATAGATGGAACAGATATTAGTACATTGGATCATAATGCCTTGCTAGAATTACGGAGACAGAAATTTGGCATGGTATTTCAACATTTTGCCCTGTTTCCTCATCGTAATATTATTGACAACGTTGCTTTTGGTTTAGAAATCCAACGTATGGATAAAGAATTACGCTATGAAAAATCCCGTTCTGCTCTAAAATTAGTAGGTTTGGAAGATTGGGAAGAGGCTAAACCTAATCAGCTTAGTGGTGGTATGCAACAACGAGTTGGGTTAGCTAGAGCTTTGGCAGTAGAACCAGATATTCTACTTATGGATGAAGCTTTCAGTGCCTTAGATCCATTGATACGTGGAGATATGCAGAATGAATTACTAGCATTGCAAGTTCGGATGCGAAAAACTATTTTATTCATTACTCATGATTTAGACGAAGCTTTAAAAATAGGCAATCGAGTAGTTTTAATGAAAGATGGTCAGATAGTACAAATTGGCACCCCAGAGGAAATTGTACTATTCCCAGCTAATGAATATGTACAGAAGTTTATAGAAAATGTAGATAAATCAAAAGTTCTTACTGCTAAATCAGCTATGGTTCCTGTTAATATAACTGCTTCTCCTGATGATTCTCCACAAACAGTTTTGACTAATATGAAAGACAACTGTATGGATCGAATTTTAGTAGTAAAATCTGATAATATTTTATTAGGTACAGTTAGCAATAAAATATTAAAAACTGCGATAGCGTGTGACGAAAAAACTATAGTAAATCTGATAGATAAAACAGTTCCAACTGCAACTACCAATGATTCTCTTAAAATTTTAATTACTATTCTAGCTGAATGGTCTGGACAATTACCTATTGTGAATGAACAATACCAGCTTTTAGGAATAGTTAATTCTAACAATGTATTATCAGCACTTAAATAATGGAAAATATACCTAAATTACCGTTAGACCATTGGATCGATGACGGATTAGATTTTTTGACCGATAACTTTGCATTTTTGACTAAAATAGTCAGCCGTGATTTAGAAGATATGATTGATTACATGGTAGAAAGTTTAATGTATTTTCCACCTTGGATGGTAATTATTATTTTTGCGTTAATTGCATGGCGATTTGCTGGTTATAAAGTAGGAATTTTTACTGTTCTGGGTTTATGTTTGCTGTGGAATTTGCGGTTATGGGAATCAACCATGGAAACCTTAACTTTGGTGCTGGTTGCTACTTTTATCGCAATATTAATAGCGATTCCGACTGGAATTTTAGCAGCGGTTTCTAAGTTAGCCAATCGCATTATTATGCCATTGATGGATTTAATGCAGACCATGCCAGCTTTTGTATATTTAATTCCAGCAATTCCATTTTTTGGACTGGGAACAGTATCAGCTATTTTTTCAACAGTTATTTTTGCCATGCCACCAACAATTAGATTGACTTATTTGGGAATTAAGCAGGTTTCCCCTGAGTTAGTAGAAGCAGCAGACGCTTTTGGTTCTACAAAGACTCAGAAATTATTGAAAGTACAATTACCATTGGCAATTCCAACGATTATGGCAGGAATTAATCAAACTATTATGTTGGCTTTATCAATGGTTGTTATTGCAGCGATGATTGGGGCTGGTGGTTTAGGTGGTGAAGTTTGGACTGCTATTCAACGTTTGAAACCAGGTATGGGTTTTCAGGCTGGGATAGCTATTGTAATTTTAGCCATCATTTTAGATCGGATTACCCAGAAAATTGGTAGAGGTAGAAATGAGTAAAGTTTTAATAACTGAAGTTACGCAAAGTCATATAAATATCAAGATAAAAAGAAATAATGTAAGTATGAATCCAATCAACCAAGTTATAATAATGAATCAATATGAAT
>JASFYV010000261.1:0-18717 GCA_045046925.1 Candidatus Marithrix sp.
AACTTCCATCTTAGTGTGTCCCATCATTACAGAACAGGCAGTGATGGAACTCTGCTCTTCGGGAGCGACCCTAGTTCTGCAAATCTTTAATAATACTAATCTTTTTCTGCCGATAGCTCGGTTTCTAAGATAAAGTAAGAATTGATTTGTGATTATTTGGTGGGCAACGATAAAGTGTGTTGCACACCCTACCCGGCTATTTTGAATTTGTCTTCAAAAGCCAATTCTTCAATTCGTCGTAGTGTTAATTCTGCTGCTTCATCAATTTCAAAAGGAATATATTCCTTACCATTCACACGATAAACAAGTCGTTCTTTGATAGCATTCTTGGTACTAAAATCCATAATTCCCATAGTTGTAACTATACTATATGTTTCACTATCTGGATTTAACTTAACTCGTAAGGTGTATAAGCGAAGCGTCATACACCAAATCCAATTAAATCATAAAAAGGTAAGTGTAAAAGGTGTGTGTGGTGCATGACGCTATCGCTTATGCACCCTACCAAATCGTAATTTTATACGGCTTACGAGTTATTTAACCAGTAACCAGATTGTGAATGGCCGAACCTGCTTTAACTCGACAATTGCATCCAGACCCCAATTTTATTGTCTCTTTTACCCAGTTATCAGTATCAGAACCTGCAAGAATTCCCGCCCTCGTGTCTTCCGACCTAACAACATCTACATTTCGCCATACCTGAAAGCACTTGCCATAATTGGACAAGCAACCACAACTACTACCAGCACAAATTATCTCGTTGTGTACCCTAGGAAAATACCCAGAAGGAAGTTCACGAAACACCCATTCGATATCACAGAGAGTTAGATAACTATTATCATCAGTTCCTTTGGGAACCGAGTAAATAGGGAAACGCTTACCTAATATATCAGTTTGGGTTTCAGACTCATCAGTAGCTAAAGCAAAGTCCTGCACAAGAAATATCATCAAGCTACTAAAGACTAGGGAAAACAATATGCTGGTACGGATTAAGTTGAAAATTGACATTATTACCTCATCATTCATCTTCAGCTGCGCGGCTTTTGCGTCGGCTGTAAGGATTAGTTTAAATTTAGCTCGTAGGGTGTAAGCAAAGCGTCATACACCAATTGGACAAATTATCGATATGATAATCGAAAAATTATATTGGTGAGTTTTCATAAATACAACAATGGTGTATGACGCTTCGCTTATACAACCCACAAGCAGCTACAAGCTAGTACCAAGATTCTTGGCATTAGAATAAATCATTTAAATAAAGTATTATAAACGTTAATTTTACCGATAGGGGTAACTAAACGATCATTTTTAATAATATGCTTAAGTCTGTGAGTTTTATCATCTCAAATAACAATCGCAGATTTTTGTTCTTTACCATTCCAGACTGAGAACCAAACTTCATCACCAAAGCAATTATATTACTGGTTGCACAACTCTCTTAGCACCTTCACCAAGCTCAGCCATTTCTGCAATTGGCAATACTACAAAACCAGCTTCCAAATTACGAGTATCAAACACCGCATACTGTGGCCAATGCCAGTATCAGAATTCAAAGCTGTATCCACATATAAATTATGAGAATTTGGATGAGTCTTAATGAATAAAGAGTCACCAGCTCGACTTTGTAAAGTGTGTACTACTTAGGCCAGTTTGCCCGGTTAAAAAATTATCCGGTCAGGCATACTTGATGTTATCTATCAGTATACTAAAATAATTGGGGTCAGATTAAAATTAATAGGAAACTGTCGTAATTAATGTTACTCTGACCCCAATTATTTGACCCCAATTATTACCAATTATTAGCAAGGGTAAGTTAGAATTTCTTTTGCATTAACATTACTTTACAATTGATGCTAGTTCTCCAACAAATGGCAAGAAACAACCGCCTGCACGTTTCATGACAAATTTAACTTTAATGGTATCACCTTTTTTGAGATCATACCCAGCTTTTTTATCTGAGAATGTTATAGCAAGGTCTTGTGTTCCTTTACCATCTACATTTAATGAAACATCTTCAGCATCTAGTAGGAAAATCTTACCATCCCATGTCATCCAATGGTTCTTGTATTTCGAGTTAAAAATATCCGTTTTTTTGTCGTCACTGTATTTACTATCACATCCTATCTCCTTATTTAACTCATTATAATTAATGGAGCTTGTAGGAAAAGTAGACGCTTCAAGACGTTTTTCCTCCTCGGAAGGAATCGGTCAATATCTAGGGATAACAAGAAATACAGCCGCCGCAATAAGTATTAGGATAGTAATCCCAATAAATTTCATCATATTAATTTTCTCAACACCCATATTAAAAAAATAGCCATATACTGGACGATTACCACCTAACTACTTATTATAAGGTATATTCGATAGGTTATTCTTAGATATTAACCGATAAATCAGGCAAGTTTGCCTTCATAATAATATACTGACTTTTCGTCAGCATATCCCTGTGTATTGACCGTGAATTCAGGCTGCCCAGTTTAGGAATTATCCTGTCAAATATACCTAATATTGGATATTATCCGCTAAATCAGGCAGGCTGAGTACAATTTCAACCTACCATAATTTTAAACAAACTTAATTAAACATCTCATGGGTAATGTTTTTAAACCAACTATGAGCATATTGAATTTCACGTTTACGGGTTTCTGGACTGGCATCCATAGAAGATAAACCACCCGCACCTTTAATTCCAACTATTTGATCTTTCTCATTTAACTTATAAACCATCGCAACCGACATACCGAACTCTTCCCCAACAATACTATAACAAGTATTCACATAAGAAGGTTCTTCCATTTCTTTGCCTTGTATAGATGCTACAATCGATGCAGCACAAACTTTAGCCTGAGAATTAGCAGCATAAGCAGATTTAGGCATCTTACCAGCAATACAAGCATCACCAATCACATAGACACCTGGTACTAAGGATGATTCAAAAGTCCGTTGATTAACTGGACACCAACCTTTATCATTGGCCAATCCATTAGCAGTAGCAATCTTACCGGCAACTTGAGGTGGAATGATATTAATTACATCACCTTTATGCTCATCTTCCATCTCACCAGCAATAACTGTCATATTCTTAGCATCAAGCCCAATAACATTACCACCCTTATCAGAAGGAACCCATTCAATCATGCTGTTATCAGTACCATAACCATATAACTCTTTCCAACCCAAAGTAAATAAACCTTGTTTGGAGAATTTTTGACTAGCATCAAGAATCAATATCTTAGATTTAGGTTTATTCTTTTTCAGATACATAGCGATCTGACTAGCACGTTCATAAGGTCCAGGAGGACATTTAAACGGCTTCGGTGGAGGAGCAATGATAACTTTACCACCATCTGGCATAGCTTCAAGTTGCTTACGCAAAGTTACGGTTTGAGTACCAGCTTTCCAAGCATGAGTGATAGTTTCTGCGACTTTTTCATCGTAACCATCAATAGCATCATATTTGAGAGCCACACCTGGAGATACAATCAAACGGTCATAGCTAACAATAACATCATCACTATTTTCAATTTTAACTTTGACAGTTTTCTTGATTGGATCAATTTCAGTAGCTGCGCCATGCACCATTTTTACGCCATATTTATCCAAACCACCATAACCAAACTTGATGGAATCCATAGTGCGATCACCGCTCAAAACTTCATTACTTAAGAAGCAAGTGTAATAATGTTTATCTTGTTCAATCAAAGTTACATCAATGGTTGGATCAGCCATCCGAATATACTTGGCAGCAATTGTACCGCCAGAACCACCACCGATAACTACAACTTTTTGTTTAGCTTCTCCAGCGATAGAAATATAAGGAAAACCGATTGCACTAACAGTAGTAGCAGCGGCAGTCATGGACAAAAATTTTCTACGGGTTAAATCTGACATTTGGCATATTCTCCTTATTTAGATTTAGTTTGACTACCATAAAAGTGAACGAGACTTTCCAAACCCTCTACACCTTTTTTATCCAGCATTTTGTGCATTTTCTTTTCCATCTTACCGTCACCAGATTTTCTTTCCTTAGCAGTCTTGCGTGAACCATCATGGAAATCAGCTAAAGCATATTCAAGATATGGCATCCATTGACCAGCTAACACGCCTTTTTTCTTGGAATAACCATCATCTTCATGGCATTTCTTTTCACAATATTTATTATGAATTTTTTTGCCTTCTTTAGCTAATTTTGCATCAAAAGCTTGTTCAGCTCTTACTAATTCTTGACCACCAAAATATTCAGCCATAGCCTTGAAATCATTATCGCTATAACCTCTGGCAATTCTTCCCATAATGGTAGAAGGAACTTTGTCATCTCTATAATCTTGCATAGATGAGACAAAGTCCTCATTGTCCATAATGCCAGCAATACTTGGGTTAGCTGGGCCAACGCTTGAACCGGCAGGGCCATGGCAACTAATACAAGTACCAACTAGTAAAGATGGAGCATCACCACTTGCCAAAGCTAGTGGACTAACTACTAATCCTGCTGTTAGAGCTACAAATTTGAATGTTTTAGAATGCATTCTCAACTCCTTAATAATGGATGAATAAAATAACTTAAATATATAGGATCGTTAAATAAACAACTATTAATTCACCCGGTTAAGATATAAGTCATAATAGGTTTTGTACAAATTATATTTATACCATGTAAAATATAACCCTATTCAAAAAAAAGTGCAAATATATCTAATATATTATTATATCTGAATATTCTAATATTCTAATATTGTTTGGATAATTTTTTCATTGATCTGAAGAAAGAGATGAAGCTTTCCTAAATATTGCTTTAGTATTTAGATTGGATAAAAGAACTAATAGTTGCTTCCAAAGTTCGCTCTTCCAAAGGTTTAATCGTTCATATTTTTGAGAGGTTCACTGCTGCTTTCTTTTTGTTAGATTTTAACTCTTAATTCGCATAATATTATGAATATATATGATTTTTTCATTAATTTAGCCTATTAAAATTATCTATGGTTATTAACTATCTATTAATTCCAATAAATAGATTAGAAATTGTTCTGTAACCTGTTCAATATTTGATTTAATTTCCAAATCAGCTAGTTGAGTAACTTCTAATCCAGCATAACCACATGTATTAATACCTTGAAATGGTTGTAAATCCATATTAACATTCAAGCTTAAACCATGATAGCTACAACCTCTACGGATTCTAAGCCCTAAAGATGCTATTTTCTTATTATTGACATAAATTCCAGGAGCTTTAACCCGACGATTAGAGTTAATATTTAGAAAGGTAAGGTAATTAATTACTGCTTGTTCTAAATTATGAACCAGTTTTTTCACACCTAAATTGGCTCGCTTAATATCCATTAGAACGTAAACGATCAATTGGCCTGGCCCATGGTAAGTAACTTGTCCGCCACGATCACTTTGATAAACCGGAATGCTTCCAGGGTTGAGTAAATGTTCCGGTTTACTGGCTTGACCTAAAGTGTAGATTGGCTGATGTTGCAACACCCATAATTCATCTGGAGTATCAGGATTACGAGTGTCAGTAAATTGCTGCATCGCTTGATGAACTGGCAAATAATCAACCAGTCCTAAATTACGAATTATCACTAATGGTCATTATTATGAGGATGCATAGTTCTTTCAGTAAGTGCAAAAATTAATCCTGATACAACGAAGGTTATATGGAGCATAATTAGCCAAAATACTTCTATTTCCCATAATGAATTTCCAGTATATAAACTCTTGTCACCTTCTTCAGAAATATGGATAAATACTTTCAATAACTCAATAGATGAAATAGCTACAATTGAGCTGATAACTTTAAGTTTTAAACCAGCATAGTCAACTTTACCCATCCATTCTGGCCGATCAACATGACCTTTAATAGCATCAATTTTAGATACAAAATTTTCATAACCACTAAGGATAATCATCAGTAATAAGTTAGCAATCAAGACAATATCAATCAATCCTAAAATACTCAAAATTAACTCTGTACCAGAGGCATCAGCAATAGTTGGGATAATATAAATAAACTTTGTAACAAATTTTACCAATAAAATAACTAAAGCACCAACCAAACCAAGATAAAACGGTGCTAATAACCATCTACTTCCAAATAATATTGATTCAATAAGATTTTCAATAAAATCAGCGATATTTTTTAACATAATATATAAATTCATTAAGGTTGTGGGAATCCAAGGTTTATCTTGGGATAATTATCAGTAATTCTTAATTCTTAATTCTTAATTAAATAATCAATTAAGAAATGTTATATTTATTCAACTACTTAGAAACATATGTTCCAACTTTTGGATAGACCATCTTCAGTTGGATTATTTTAAATATTATTAATAAATTATAAAATAATTGCATATAATTTTTGTAAGTAATTTCATTATATTTTATCATAAAGTAAATCATCGGTATACAAAGTCTAATTGCTCTTCATTAATCATTATATTATAATCTTTAGCTAATATTGATAAAATACATACCCTCTTACTGTCAATACCATTAAGTTAAGGGCAGACACGCAGGTCTGCCCCTACATAATATTGTAGGGGCGAACCTGTTCGCCCTGCTTAACTTAATGGCATTGACCCTCTTGCGTTCCATCCTTGATTAAGGAAGGGATTAGGTGAGGTATATACAAATGGGATTCATAACTTATAAAACTTTAGAAAATACATATGCAAGCTAATATTTACGATAAAATTCCTTATACTAAAAATATTTACCAACAATCTCAGCCTAATTACATAGCAACTGCGGCTACATTGTTTGGTATGCAAGCACCTCCAATAGCTACTTGTAAAGTCTTAGAATTGGGTTGTGCTAGTGGTATTAATACTATTGCAATGGCTCAAGATATTCCAAATGGACAGTTTGTTGGGATCGATTATTCGGCAATTCAAATTAAAGAAGGTAAAGCAAATATTGATTGGTTGGGATTAAAAAATATTACTCTACACGCAATGGATTTTGATGCTATCACAACAGATTTAGGTAAGTTTGATTATATTGTGGCACATGGAATTTATTCATGGATATCTCCAGCTTTGCAAGATAAAATTATGCAGATAATCCACCAATATTTACAGCCTAATGGCATAGCTTATATTAGCTACAATACTAATCCAGGTTGGCATAATGACCATATGCTACGCAAGATGATGCTATATCGTACTAGACATTTGTCCGATCCACAAGCAAAACTTACACAAGCTAAAGAATTACTTAATTTTTTCATCACTACTGTTAAAAATAAATATGATTCTTATAGTTTATCACTTAGAAAAGAGCTTGAATACATAAATAAATTAGATGAACATTATTTAGTTCACGAATATTTGGAAGAGTATAATGAACCAATATTGTTTACCGAATTTATTGAACAGGCTAACAAATATAATTTGCAATATATCACCGATATGCGGACTCCTTTTGTAGCGACTGAAGATTTTTCCTTCCAAAATTCTTTAAAATTTGATTTAATTGAAACAGAACAGTATTTTGATTTTTTACGCAATACCGCATTTCGAGAAACCTTATTATGTCATCAAGAAATTAATTTAAATCGGCATTTATCCTCAATTGAAAATTTATATATTTCAGCTCCATTAAAATCATCTGCTGAAAGTGAGGATACAAAACCAGATGAAACCTTAGCTAAATTTACCAATATAGCTGGAGAGACTGTACTTTCAGTTACATCACCATTGTTGAAAGCTGTCTGTTTATGTCTTGGTGAAGCATGGCCTCAAAACCTATCTTTTGATAATTTAATGCAGCAGGTTCAAGAATTACTGACTATGATGGATAAAAATACTATCATTTCGACTGCAGATGTGGATGAAGTAAAAACCATGCTACGAGAGTTTTATTTAAAAAATATCGTTGAGTTATCTGTTTATCCACCAAAGTTTACTTTAAAAATTAATGAGTTTCCCATAGCAAGTCCTATAGCTCGTTTACAAAGTAAGAGTAGCAAACAAGTGACTAATCTACGTTACGAGGTTTTTACACTTAATTTTGCAACTAGAGATATTTTACAACATTTAGACGGCAAACATAATATAGATTTATTATTACATGTAGTACAGAAAAGTATTGATAATGGGGATTTAATTTTATATCGAGGGGATGAAAACCAACCGCAAGTCAGTACTGAAGAGTTGCAAAATTATTTGGTTAAACATATTGAAAATATTTTACAAGATTTAGCTAAGAAAGCATACTTAATTGGCTGAGTATTGATTTATACTATTTCTATAATTTAGTATAAAGATTGACGAGTTATCATGTTCTCTATAAACTAACTTTCCAATATCATACAAATTAATAGAAAAAATGGATTTTTTAATAGTAGGATTAGGCAATCCTGGTATCCGTTACGTGAATACTCGTCATAATGCTGGTTTTTTGCTAGTTGATCAGATAGCTGGCTCGGAACAATTTCGTACTGAAACTAAATTTCATGGACAAGTATGTCGAGTTCAGCTTGCTTCCAATAGTTGTTGGCTTCTTAAACCGAACACTTTTATGAATAATAGTGGGCAAGCAGTAATTGCTTTAGCAAATTATTATAAAATTCCGATCAATAAAATTTTAATAATTCATGATGAATTAGATTTTCCGCCTGGAACAATACGCTTAAAAAAAGGTGGTAGTGATGGCAAACATAATGGATTAAAAAGCATTATTTCTCACCTTGGAAGTAATGATTTTTTACGATTACGAGTTGGGATCGGGCATCCTGGACAAGGAAGTAATGTGAGCAATTATGTGCTAAATAATCCTACTCGTGATGAACAGATTGAAATTGCTGCTAAAATGGATTCGGCTTTACAAATTATCCCTTTGCTTGTTGAAGAGCAATTAGAAAAAGCTATGCAACAATTACATAGTTCCTAGAATTAATTCTTTTTAAATAATACTATATGAATAACACACAACATCTTGTTGCAGGTATAAAAATTGGTACAGCTTGCACAGGATTAAAACCAACTGATGATTTGACCATATTTGAATTAGCCACTAATAGCACTTGTGTTGGAGTATTTACCCAAAATGCTTTTTGTGCAGCTCCAGTAACTATTTCTAAACAGAATTTAGCTACTACTAACCCACGATTTTTATTGATAAATTCTGGCAATGCTAATGCTGGCCGTGGAGAATATGGTTTAAAAGATGCCATGATCTGTTGTGAAAAATTAGCACAGACTAGCAATTGTAAAGCTGATGAAATACTCCCTTTTTCTACTGGAGTTATAGGCGAACCATTACCAACTGATAAAATTTGTGCAACAATACCAACAGCATTAGAAAATTTAATAGAAGATGGCTGGCAACAAGCAGCAAATTCTATCAGAACCACTGATACAGTTGATAAAATAGCATCTATCCAAATCACTATTGGCGATAAAATAGTTACAGTTACCGGGATAGCCAAAGGTTCTGGAATGATTAGACCAAATATGGCAACTATGTTAGCTTTTATCGCAACTGATGCTAATGTACCTAAAGATATCTTGCAAAATTGCCTTAAGCAAGCGGTTGAGCAAAGTTTTAATCGAATAACTATTGATGGTGACACTTCAACCAACGATTCTTGTATACTAATTGCTACTGGGCATAGTCAACAAACAATTGATAATATTGAGCATATTTATTATAAACAATTTTGCCAAGCTGTCACTGATATTTGTACTCGGTTAGCTTTAGCAATTGTGCGTGATGGAGAAGGAGCTACCAAATTTATCACTATTGCTGTAGAAGAAGGTAATTCATCGCAAGAATGTTTGGAAGTAGCTTATACTATCGCTCATTCCCCTTTAGTTAAAACAGCTTTCTTTGCTAGTGATGCTAATTGGGGACGTATTTTAGCCGCAATTGGTAGAGCAGACATAACCAATCTTAATATTAATACCATCCAGATTTATTTAAATGATATTTGTATAGTTAAAAATGGCGGATTGGCAGATACTTATACTGAAGAAAATGGTAGTAAAGTTATGCAGGAAACTGATATTTCAGTACGCATTTTATTGGGACGCGGAGAACAGCAAGAGAAAGTATTTACCTGTGATTTATCCCATGAATATATACGAATTAATGCAGAATATCGTACTTAGGTTATAGATTAAAAATATGCTTCCATTACATGTTGTTGTTGGTATAATTTACAATTCTCAAGGTGAAGTTTTAATAACCCGTCGCTTAAAACATGTTCATCAAGGTGGTTTATGGGAATTTCCAGGTGGCAAAGTAGAATCAAGTGAGACTGCTTTAGAAGCTTTAAATCGAGAATTACAAGAAGAAATTGATATTACAGTTCAACAAGCTAGACCTTTAATTCGTATTACACATTCTTATCCAGATGAAACAGTTTTGTTAGATGTATGGCAAATTGAAAAATGGCAAGGAAAACCCTATGGATGTGAAGGACAGGAAATGGCATGGTGTCCTTTAAATGATCTGCTAAATAGACAATTTCCAGTAGCTAATATACCAATAATCACAGCGATTCAATTACCAACTCAATATTTAATTACTCCCGAACCACAAGATAAAAAGTTCTTCTATCAATTAGAAAGCTGCTTAGATTCAGGGATTAAATTAGTCCAATTACGAGCTAAAGAATTATCAGAGCTTGATTATTGTCACCATGCAGAACAAGCTTTAACTTTATGTGATCGTTATCAGGCAAAATTATTAGTCAATTCTAGCTTCAAAATAGCAATGTCAGTTGGTACAGATGGAGTACATTTAAATAGTGAACGCTTATTTTCAGATTTAGAAATACCAAGTAATTTATTGGTAGCAGCTTCTTGTCATTCATTGGCTGAAATTGATCAGGCAAATAAACTTAAGTTAGATTTCATCGTTGTCAGTCCTGTGCGTACTACTACCTCACATCCAGACTCATCTCCATTGGGTTGGCAACAACTTTTCCAATTAACCGAAGCAGCCAATTGTCCAGTTTTTGCGTTAGGAGGCATGTTGATAACAGATGTAAAAATTGCAATAGCACATGGAACTCAAGGAATTGCAGCGATCAGTAGTTTATGGAAATAATGACCTTGTCCGATTTTATAGACTTTTTAGCTATTAAATTAAGCATGGCAAACACATAGGTTTGCCCCTACCATATTGTGAAATTAGGGGTATATCTGCGTGTCTGCCCTTAATGGCTTTTGTATAAGCCGGGCAAACACATAGGTTTGCCCCTACCATATTTAAGGAAGGGATGGAGGTTGTATTTAACTAAATCGAGAAATGCTTATAGTTAAGCATTACTTATATTGATTTTTTGTGTTGATGGTTATACCATACTTAAAATATATGATTAATTTTTGCTAAATATATTAAGAATTGTTATCTGATGTTATATACGCAGAAGGCCACCTCCCCCAACTCCTCCTTATCAAGGAGAGGAGCTACTAGTTCCCCTCCTAAGTTAGGGGTTAGGGGAGGTTAGTAATCTATCTGCGTAACATTAGTTATTATAATAATAGGAGTTATTTATGATCACCAATGTTAAACTAAAATATAAATTAATTTTAATATTACTATTACCACTGTTGGGCTGGTTATATTTTTCCATAGGTTTGATGACAGATAAGCTACAGTTTAATAGTGAAATCAAAAATTCTGTTGAAATTACAGAATTAGCAATTTTACTCAGTGATATTGTACATGCAATCCAATTAGAACGAGGTTCTAGTAGCTTATTTTTTATCAAACAGCAATTTAGCAATGAATTACAACAATATCAGGTTAAAACTGATGCTAAAATTTCATTATTAACTGAATTTCTTGAAAATTTCACCTTACACAACGCTAAATTTAAAATAGGTTTAGATAAAATATTAAAAAAATTAACTAACCTTGAACTGATTCGTGCCAATATTATAGCTTTGACTATATCACAATCAGAAGTAATTAAAAAATACAGTGCAATAAATAAGTTAATCTTTGATTTTGTTATACATACCACTCATATTTCTAGTTATAAAGATGTCTTTCCATTGAAAATGGCCTATATCAACTTTCTACGAGTTAAAGAAGAAGCTGGTAGAGAGCGAGCTTTATTAGTAGCTATTTCAGCTCAAAAAGCTATAAACCCCCAGCAATTACGCCAGTTAACAGAACTAATATTATCTCAAAAATTTTATTTAAAACATGATATTATGAGATATTTAACTGCTTCTCAAATAAATTTGTTAACTAATAAATTAGCGTCTGCACAAGTAGAAGCAGCAAATAAAATTCGAGAGATAGTGATAAATTCATCGAAATTACCAGATAAAATTGACTCTGAACAATGGTTTAATATTCAAACTGGTAAAATTGAAGTCTTTAAAGAAATTGAGAATGTAATAGCCAATGATTTATATGCCAAAGCTAAAGCTAAATATACTAATAATAATAGTGAACTATTTTATCTAATTTTAACAATAATTTTTAACTTAAGCTTAGTTATCATATTTTTTGTGATTATTTTAAAAAATACTACGACTCGTTTAAATCAGGCGGTAAAATTAGCTAAGTCCATAGCTGATTCTAATTTAAATAATCAAATAGCAACTGATCAAAAAGATGAAATAGGCCAACTATTACAAGCGTTTGATAGTATGCAAACCCAATTGCGAGAACGAATTAAGCAAAATAAATTAATCACTGATAAAGCTATCCGAATTAATTTAGCTTTAGACAGAGCTACTACTAATATTTTGATTACTGATAATAATTACAACATTATTTATCTTAATAAAGCTGCTCAAGCAATATTTATTAAATACGAAGCTCTGATTCAAGCTAAAATTCCTCAGTTTAATGCTAAACAAATATTAGGTTCTAATTTTAATTTATATCATCAAGAGAATTATGAACATAAACGGCAAACATTGGAAAATATAAAAACAACCTATCGGACTAAAATTGTTATTGGTGATATTATCTTAGACCATATTATTACTGTAGTAACTAATGATAAAGAACAGCTGGGAATCATTATTGAATTTACTGATCGT
The DNA here is from genome assembly GCA_045046925.1 of Candidatus Marithrix sp. Lineage (GTDB taxonomy): Bacteria > Pseudomonadota > Gammaproteobacteria > Beggiatoales > Beggiatoaceae > DRQV01. The sequence continues at coordinate 13,023 of JASFYV010000261.1, forward strand.
ACTGTTGAAGTTGCAATTGAACAAGAAATTAACACAGTTATTCAAGCAGCTTCGGTTGGTGATTTCAGACCACGTATTAGTATGGCAAATAAAGAAGGTTTTTTTGATATATTTGCGACTAGCATTAATGAAATTATGGATTTTAATCAATCTGTAATTGAAGACCTTATACGGATTGCTTCTGCATTAGCTGAAGGTGATTTAACCAAGAAGATAGAAAATGATTACGTGGGAGCATTTGACCAATTAAAACATGATATTAACACTACAGTTACTAAATTAACAGAAGTGATAACAGCAATGTTGCAAACCGCTACAATGGTCAATGGCGTAGCTGAGGAAATTTCTCAGAGCAATTTAAGTCTTAGTAAACGTACCGAATCGCAAGCTTCATCACTAGAAGAAACAGCAGCTAGTGTCCAACAAATTACCGCAACTATCCAACAAAATGCCAATCATATTACCAAAGCTAATGAATTATCCGAAAAAGCTAAACAAAAAGCTAAAGATGGTGGAGAAATTATCAATGCAACTATACAGGCAATGACTGAAATAAGCAAAAGCAGTAGAAAAATATCTGATATAATTGGAGTTATTGACGAAATTGCTTTTCAAACTAATTTATTATCCTTAAATGCTGCTGTAGAAGCTGCCCATGCTGGAGAACAAGGACGTGGTTTTGCTGTTGTAGCATCTGAAGTAAGGAATCTTGCTCAACGTAGTGCTACGGCAGCGAAAGAAATTAAAGCTTTAATTCAAGATAGTGCGATTAAAGTAAATGAAGGAACTAGATTGGTTAATCAATCAGGTGAAATTTTATGTAAGATTGTATCTGCTAGTAAAAAAGTTAATGATATTATCGCAAATATTGCTGCTTCTACTAAGGAACAAACTTCTGGCATTCATCAAATCAATATATCTATAGCTCAAATTGATGATATGACTCAACAAAATGCTATGTTAGCTGAAGAAGTTTTATCAACCGGTAATTTAATGAAAGAGCATGCTAAAAAGTTAGAAAGACAAGTAGCATTTTTTAATGTAGGTGATTTATCTAATCAAGTTGTTAAAAAAACCATTAATATTCCCCCACTTCCAAACCCTAATTTACCTCCAAATATTGAAAATGATGGAGATTGGGAAGATTTTTAATTCGTACATGATGATTTGTGGGATGGGCAACCGGATTCCCCTACATAACGTGATGATTTGTAGGGGTAATCCCTTGTGGTTACCCTAAAATATCCTTAACTTAATGGGTTAGGGGTGATTACTTTCTGCGTAATATCAGTTATTAAGCTATATAGTAGCTAATGCCTTAAAAATCTAAGATATGCGTTCTAATTTAATGACAAGACGGCCATATTTACGTTGAAATCAGACTAAATGTCTGTCCCATTTGAAATTAGCCTATATTCTCCTCGATAAAATCAGCAAAAGCATTATGTGCTAAAATTTGAGTACCATCACAATTAAATGATAATGCTACTGAGCTGTTAAATAAGCTAATATTAGCAACTCTCAGATAATAACCATCTAAATCTCGTAGTTTGGGCAAGGTTTCTAATAAATAACTAAGCTGTTGAGTATTAGTTAATTTTTTCATTTCTTGATTACGATACCGGAAATTTTCTTGCCAATCTTCCGGTAATTTCATAAAAATCTCATCTCTTGGTAAAACTTGTTGGTAAAATCTTTTAATAAAAGCGTCTTTTTCGTCTAAACTAACTAATGGAAAACTGGTTTGTACATACTCATCATCCAATAAATTTTGAGCAGTATGGATTTCCATATTTAATGGGTCAAAAATGGAAAAGGTGTCTACTTGTGAATTATTAAATCCAATATCTAATCGATGTACACCAGTATTAAACAGTAAATGGGAAAAAACTTTAAACAATTTTTCAGCATGCTCATCCAAAAAACTATAACAACGCTCTCTGGAATAAACTGTATCTCGCATACTTTTATCTCCTCTTAAACTAAGCAGGAAATATGGATTAAAACCAAAACCAACTAAAGCCCTTTTTAAAATATTTTCTTTCGATAGCACTATTATCTCCTTATTATTTATATCGAAATTATTTAGATATGATACTAATATTTTTTAATGTGGAAAAATATTGATCATAATCATATTATAAATTAAAAAAACCAATTTGGAAAACTTACTTTGTAACTAATAATAGGATATAATATTATAAATCTAAATAACTGATGTTACGTAGACGATTGCTAACCACCCCTAACCTCTCCTAAGTTAGGAGGGGAACTAGTAGTTAAATAAGGAAGGGATGGGGGAGGTGGTAGTGCGTAACATCAATATTAATTGAACAAAATTGAGTTTAGGTGTATGACGCTTCGATTATACACCATACAAATATTACTGATTGTGTTAAAAACAATTAGAAATATATGCGATAACGGTTTGAGGCGGACTATTTTTCAAATAGTGAAAGTTAACAAAGGAGAATAAAAATGTACATTGTTATGACAGCATCTGAATGTGCACCGGTATCTAAAGTTGGTGGTCTTGCCGATGTCGTTTATGGTCTTAGCAGAGAACTAGAAGTTCGTGGCAATAAAGTAGAGATTATTTTACCAAAATATGATTGTATGCGTTATGATCGTATTTGGGAATTACAAATTGTTTATCGTGATTTATGGGTTTCTTGGGGAACTGGAGCAATTAATTGTACTGTATGGTTTGGTATGGTAGATGGCCGTAATTGCTTTTTTATTGAACCCCATTCCCCGGAAAATTTTTTTAATCGTGATCAATATTATGGTTTTCATGATGATGCTATGCGATTTGCTTTTTTTAGTAAAGCAACATTAGAGTTTATGTTGAAAACCAATAGACATCCAGACGTTATTCATTGTCATGATTGGCAAACTGGGCTGATACCAGTTTTATTATTTGAAATGTATCAACAACAAGGTATGACACATTCTCGAGTTTGTTATAGTATTCATAATTTTAGATATCAAGGTATTACTGGATTAGATATTCTTTCAGTTACTAAGTTAGATCGGCCTGAATATTATCATAATCATCACCGTTTACAGGATAATACCCATTCAGGTGCATTGAATTTTATGAAAGCAGGCATCGTTTATTCTAACTATGTCACTACAGTATCGCCAAGACATGCCTGGGAAGCTAGTCATACTGATCAAGGCTATGGAATGGGTGACACTTTACATATTCATCAAAATAAGTTTGACGGAATTTTGAATGGATTAGATTATGAAGTTTGGAATCCAGAGATAGACCCATTAATTCCTCATCACTATAATATAGTTGATTTAGAAGGAAAATATGCAAATAAAGATGCACTGTGTGATAAGCTATTATTACGCAAACAATATAAGCCAATCATTGCTTACATAGGTCGTTTAGATGTCCAGAAAGGAGTACATTTGATCCGTTATGGTATGGACTATGCTCTCAAAAATGATGCTCAATTTATTCTGTTAGGATCAAGTCCAGAAACTAGTATTAATAAAGAATTTTTACATATAAAACAAGAATTTAATAATAATGAAGATTGTCATTTAGAAATTGGTTTTAACGAAGAATTAGCTCATTTAATTTATGCTGGTGCAGATATGATTATTATGCCAAGCATGTATGAGCCTTGTGGGTTAGCTCAAATGATTGCTTTACGATACGGTACTGTGCCAATTGTGCGTGCAGTTGGAGGGCTTGCTGATACTATTTTTGACCGGGATTATTCAGATAAAGCACTTACAGCTCGTAATGGTTATGTATTTCATGAAGCCGATTATGTAGGGCTTGAATCAGCAATGCAACGAGCAATTGGTTTATGGCATAATTATCCAGAACAATTTAGAAAACTAATAATTCAAGGCATGCAGTATAACTTTTCTTGGCATCGTTCTGGACAAAATTATTTAGATACCTATGAATTAATTAGAAAAAAATAACGTTAAGCAATTTTATTGACTTTAACTTCTGCTGGTCGTAGAACTTCATTTTTCCAAAGAAAGCCAGTGCGTAATTCCTCTGTCACAATACCATTTTTTATATTTGGTAGCTGGTCAATTTCAATAACTCGCATATAATGTGGATTAATTGGTTGATGTAATACTTTAATTGGTTGTACCTGATACTCTTCTAAAAATTGCTCAAACCGTCTTAATGTTATAGCTTGGCCTGTTTGTAATCCTTGAATTAAATTGAGTTCTTGTTTACAAAAATACTGCCAGATTGGTAATTTGTAAGTATTCAAAACTGTTACACTAGATTTAATTCGATCATATATTTCTAAATAAGCCAATAACATAGTACGAATTGTTTCATTATTCTGAACGGTTTGAGCTTCCCTACAACGTGTTAGTTCAGAACTAATCTGTTTATGGGAATCCTCCATAGTTGTAAATGTTGTTTGAAATATTTCCAAAGCATTTTTAACTTGTCTTGATTCTAATTTAACTTCATTGCGTAATGCGGCTAGTTCAGTAAACAAAGAAAACAAATCAGTTTGTTGAATAGTTGTTTCTATTGTTTCAGTTTCTAAATATTCACTAAATTGAGCTATTAATTTTTGTTTTGTGGATTCATTCATAATTATTAGTCTATTTTTAAAATTTGATATTCTAACTTAGTTTGTAATTCATCTCAATATGAAAATTCCAAACTAAAGTGATTGATATCATAGTATTTTCTAAAAAACTGCCCAAACTATTGAAATAAAAAAGTTTAAAATTATTTTGATTTAATCTGTAAATATTTCGGCACTATCCATTTTTCATCCAATTCAAATTAATAAAGCTTTCCAAATCACATGTGTACCACCTAACTAACGCAGATGAATAACTTTAATTCCAACATTATTAGCAAGATGGGTAATTATTTCAGCTAAAAGCGGCAAATGTATCATCATAAAACATACTAAGACTAGCCAAAATTTTTTCATGATTTTATATTTAGAGATAGCCAGAATAATATAATTATAAGTGTTCAGGATAATTTTAACTTACTTAATTATGAATGGTTAATAATAATTAATTGTTAATGAAATTCAAAATCATTCTTAATTCTTAAAAATCAGTTGCTTAATATCAACTATCCCTTGTTCTCCTCCTAACTTAGGAGAGGATAGAAGAGATAAACAGGAAGATATATAATACTTTGTCAATTAGTTTTATTTTTAAATAAAGTTACACTTGAACCATTATTTAGTAAATGTTGACCCAAAACTACTAGTTTACCTATTAGATTTGGTTTGATTAATTGTATATGTTCACCCTGTTGAATTCCGGTTTCTATTTTATACCATAACACTGATTTTTTATCTTTGCTGAGTAAAAATACTCCTTGTTTTTCATTGCGAATTATAATGGCTGAAACTGGAATTATAATGGCATTTTCCACTTTTTTTAATACAATTGTAATATGTACAAACATGCCTGGTTTCAAACGTAATTCAGGATTATTTATACGTAATTCTACCTGAGCTTGATGAGTTTTTGGGTTGAAAATGGGAGCAATACGTGCAATCTCGCCATGGAAAATTTTAGACTGATAAGCATCTGTTGTTATAGAAACATTTTTATTAGGTTGTAAAACGGCATAGTTTAGTTCAGTTACAAAAAATAAGTAGGAAGACAAAATTATATTACCAAAAATTAAGTAAAATTAATATTATAATTTTTTCCAATATTAGCT
>JASFYV010000262.1:0-7630 GCA_045046925.1 Candidatus Marithrix sp.
ACTGATGTAGAAGATGTTATTGATGATACTGATGTTGAAGATGTTATTGATGACACTGATGTAGAAGATGTTATTGATGATACTGATGTAGAAGATGTTATTGATGACACTGAAGAAGAATCTCTTGAAGAATTAGCAGCAGAAGATATTGATTCATTAACTGAAGAAGAAAAGTTGTTACTATCAGATGATCAAATCGGTTCGATCTCTGTTGATACAATGGTTAATATGGTTGCTAATCAACTAGGAAATTTATTGGGAAATATTACTACTGATGCAATTGGTGGTTTTACTGCAGAACAACTTGGTGCAATCCAAATTGATACAATGTCTGCTTGGACTGCTGAAACAATTAGTGCTGTTGATTCTGAGGAAATAGATGGTTTCAGTGATGAACAAATCTTTAGTCTTGAAACAGAAGTTTTAATTGGTTTAACAGATGAACAAGAAGATACATTAGGAATAACTCTTGATCCAGTAGAATTCCCAACTGTTGAATTAATTAATGATGATTCTGATAGTGAATCAACCGATGAAGAAGTTGATGATGATAACGAATCAACTGATGAAGTAGTTGATGATGATGAATCAACTGATGAAGTAGTTGATGGTGATGATGAATCAACCAATGAAGAAGTTAACGGTGATGATGAATCAATTGATGAAGAAGTTAACAGTGATGATGAATCAACAGAAGTTGTTGTTGAAGAACAAGCTGAACTAGTAGTAGTTATAGGTACTGCTCCAGAAATTGCTGAAGACATTGAAGAACCTACTTTCTTATCGGAAGTTTCTGAACAAGAACAAGTTCAAATCCAAGAGAGACTTGCTAATATTGATGATGTTGAAGGTGAAACTGAAGTTTTGGGTGAAATTCAACTTCCTGAATCAGAAGCAGATGTAAATGGTGAAAGTGTTAATCTTACAGCTGAAATGACTGTAGCAACAGATGAAAAAGGTGATATATATGCTTCTATAGATGGAGCTGCGGTTTCTGGTACTGAAGATATTATTGAAGAAGAAGTTACTGAAGAAGAAACTCTAGTTGATGAAGTTGATTCTGAAGAAACTGTAGCTGAGGCAACTGGACCATCTGTAATTTTGAGTGGTTCTACATTAACTATAAATGGCCTTAATGTTAATGGTGTTATTTATGATGTTATATTAGAAGCAGTTAATGATGAAGGCACTGTATTTAAATTAATCAGTATTCAATTATCTATTGTTGAAGAAGAAACTCCAGTTGAAGAAGTTGCTACTGAAGAAGAAACTCCAATTGAAGAAGTTGCTACTGAAGAAGAAACTCCAATTGAAGAAGTTGTTACTGAAGAAGAAACTCCAATTGAAGAAGTTGTTACTGAAGAAGAAACTCCAATTGAAGAAGTTGTTACTGAAGAAGAAACTCCAGTTGAAGAAGTTGTTACTGAAGAAGAAACTCCTGTTGAAGAAGTTGTTACTGAAGAAGAAACTCCAGTTGAGGAAGTTGCTACTGAAGAAGAAACTCCAGTTGAATCTGTGTAATATAAAGTAAGTTAAGCAAAACCCATTATGTCTACTATGGATGTGGTGGGTTTTCTTTTAAATATTCATTTCATTTCTAACGATTTTATCATATTAAATAATTCCTTAAGTATTTCAGTAATATCAGCTATATCAAATGTTTGAGCATGTTTTAACAATTGTTCACCATGCTCGATAAATATCGGTATATCATATAATATTCCTAATTCAATCATTTTCTCAGCAAATTTTATAATAATTTCCATCTCCATAGCAACATTAGTTTCCTGCCAAAGAGGTATTACTTCTTGTTGCAATCTATTTTGTAACTCTGCAAGATTAACAATATCTTCAGGATTTGGTAAATCAGATATTTTTTTATGTTTTAAATAATGTGCTAATTCAGCTAATAATTTAGAAAAATCTATAGGTTTGGATAAAAAACCATCAAAACCATAATTTCTAATTTTATTTTGTTCATCTGAAGTTACTGAAGCAGTTAAAGCAATAATTGGGATGTTTGAAGTATTTTTATTAGTTTTTAAATATTTAGTAGTTTCATAGCCATCAATTCCTGGCATTTTTAAATCCATTAAAATTAATTTTGGATGATATTCTTCAGCAAAAAATAGGGCTTTTTGACCATTTTCAGCACTAATAACTTCTAAATTAACTGGTAATAGATATTCTTTAACTAGATTTCTATTAGATTTTATATCATCCACTACTAATATTAAAGATTTATTAAAAATAATATTATTGGAGCTAAAATGAGTATCCAGCATTAAATTAGTTTTAGGAGTAGCAATATTAACTTTTTGTAAAATAATAGTAAATTTACTACCTTTACCTGGCTTACTAGTTACAGAAAGTTTGCCATTCATCATTTCTACTAGATGTTTAGAAATAGATAATCCTAAACCAGTTCCCTCATATTGACGATTGCTTTGGCCATTTTGTTGGCGAAAAGACTCAAAAATAATTGTCTGTTGGTCTAATGGAATCCCAATTCCGCTATCTTCTACTGTGATAAGTAAATCAATATTATTTGCTGTCGAAAAAACCTTTTTAGCATTAAGCTTGATATACCCAGTTTCAGTAAACTTAATAGCATTGCCAATTAAATTAACCAATACTTGTCTTAATCTTACGCCATCAAGTTTTAATACTGATGGAATTGTTTCATCTATATCTAAGATGAATTCTAAATTATTTTCAGCAAATTTAAGAGTAAAAAACTGTTGTAATTCTTTGAGAATATAAGTTAAACTAGTAGTTTCATATTGAATTTCTAATCGTCCAGCTTCAATTTTAGATAGATCAAGTATGTCATCAATTATATTTAAAAGATTTTTTCCAGCAGTTTGAATGGAATTAATATAGCTTTTCTGTTTAACATCAGTAATTTTAGTAACTAAAATATCACTAAATCCAAGTACTGCATTCATAGGAGTACGAATTTCATGGCTCATATTAGCTAAAAATTCACTTTTGGCTTTATTGGCAGCATCAGCCTGTTTTTTTGCTTGTTGTAATGCTAGTTCTGTTTGTTTGCGTTCAGTAATATCTAAAAAATATTCTATCATTTGTACAACATTGCCAGAATTATCAAAGATAGGAAAACCATGTATTTCAGCATTAATGAGATTGCCATCTTTATCATAATGGCTATGTTCAGTAATAAATGGTTTTTTAGTTTTTTTAACGATTTCAATAGGACAATCCGTAACACAAGGTTTATTCTCTTTGTGCATGAGTTTATAACAAGTAGTTTTGGGATAGAAACTTAGTTGTTGAGTAAATGAATTAGCAATTTTTATTTGATGGTTATTTATATCTACTACAAAAAAAGGATGATCGAGAGAATCTATAATATGTTGTAAAAATTCACCTTGTTGTTGGATTTTTTCTTTCGCTAATTCAGTTTTAGCTTTTTCAGTAAATATTAAATCGTCATAGGCTTTATTTAACTTTTTTTCTACTTTAGTAATAAATAAGTAAAAAAATCCCAATAATCCACCACCTATAAAAATAGATATTATTATTAAAATAAGTAACAAAACTTGTAGAATTATTGTTTGTTCGGATATATCGTTTAAAACTATAACTTCTAATAATTCACGCTTACCAATATCAAATATTGGCAAAATTCCACCTAGATACTGTTTATCTCCTATCAGTAATTTAATCAAAACAGTTAGATGTTTATGTTTAGGATCAGATACCACATTTTCTATAAAATCATAAACTGTCGCTGGTACTAATGGCATAGTTTTATCAATTACAATCATCTTAGAGAGCTGATTCCAATCCCCAGTATGTCCTATCATTCTTAAACCTTCTTCCCAATCAGCACGATTTAAAAAAGACTTTTTAACGGTAAAAAATAATTCAACATTTAACACTTGTTTTAATGCTACAGTAATATGTTCAATCTCTTTACCAAGCTCAATATAACCAACTAATTCACCATTTATTCGCCAAGGATATACAAAACGTAAGGTAAATGTTCCAAATTTACCCAATTCAATACCATAAACAGGGGTATCTTTGCGTATCGTTTCGGCTAAAGTAAATCTTGGTATAACATCTCCATAACGTGGAGAATTATGTACTCGTAAAAAACAAACTTTATCTAAATCAATAAAATAAAAGTGAGTTACTTGGTATTTAGTACGAATTGTATTAAAAAATGGTAGGGCATGTTGTAATAGTTTATCTCGATCTTTAGTTTGGTAGGCAGTTTGAAAGTTTTTATTTAATTGTAATAGGGTTATTTGACTTTCTAATATTTTGGCATCTTCATCCAATTTCATATGAAATAATTGCTCAACATTTTTAAGAAGCATTGTAGTTTTTTCATGGAGATGTAGCTGTTGGAGTTTATAAATACTAAGAATAGAAATTATCAATAAAAGTAATAAGGTCATGCTGAGAGGTATAAGGATTTGTTTAGTCATGGGTTGCATCTTGGACTCCTATTAATGACTCTATTATAGTGGATAATTCCTTAAGTATTTTTTGGATGTCAGCTATATTAAAAGTTTTGGCTGATTCTAATAATTGTTTACCATGTTGGATAAAAATTGCAATATTATGTTTTTTCCCTAAAATTATTAGATAATTAGCACATTCACTAATCATATCCATTTCCATTGCAGTATTTATTTCAGCTAAAAAAGGTATAATTTCTTTAATAAGGCTATTTTTTAATTCTATAGTTATTATAATTGGTATTTCACTGCTAATTTCTATAGGAAGATTTGGTTCAATATTTTTATCATATTTTAGATAGTAAAATAATTTATTAAGTAAATCAGAAATATTAACTGGTTTAGACAAAAAATCATTGAAGTAGTGAGATTTGACCTTTTCTTCCACAGAAGCAGTTAAAGCAATAATTGGAATTTTGGCAGTATGTGGATTAGATTTTAAATGAGCAGTTGCGTCATGGCCATTCATTACAGGCATTCTTAAATCCATTAAAATCAAATCTGGCTGATATTGTTCAGCAAGTAGCAATGCTTCCTGGCCATTTTTGGCTTCAATTACAGTTAAATTTACCTGAAATAAATATTCCTTAATTAAATTCCGATTAGATTCAATATCATCTACCACTAATATTTGAGCATTTTCAAAGGTATATTGTTGAAATGGAATATGTTTTAGGATTGGTTTAGTGGTGATAGCTATCTTAACTTTTTGTAATATAACCTTAAAACTACTACCTTTGCCAGAAATGCTGGATACAGATATTTGCCCATTCATCATTTCTACTAGACGTTTGCTAATGGATAAACCTAATCCAGTGCCTCCATATTTGCGGGTACTTTGCCCATCTTGCTGTTTAAAAGATTCAAAGATAATCGTTTGTTGATCAGCAGGAATACCAATCCCACTATCTTCAACTGTGATAATTAAATCTAATTGTTGCTCAGTTATATTCTGTTTAGCACTTAATTTAATGTAACCAGTATCAGTAAACTTAATCGCATTTCCAATCAAATTGAGCAAAACTTGACGCAATCGAATTTCGTCTAACATTAATCTAGTTGGTAATTCGACATCAATATCAATAATAAATTCTAAATTTTTCTCAGCTATTTTAAGGGTGAAAATCTGTTGTAATTCAGCAAAAATAATTAATAAATTAACTGGTTCATATTGAATATCTAATCGCCCAGCTTCAATTTTAGATAAATCCAATATATCGTTAATTAAATTTAATAAACCTTTGCCAGCAGTTTGAATTGAATTTAAATAGCTTTTTTGTTTTTTATCAGTAATTTGGGAGGCTAAAATATTACTAAACCCAATTACGGCATTCATAGGAGTACGAATTTCATGACTCATATTAGCTAAAAATTCGCTCTTAGCTTTATTTGCAGTATCAGCAGCATCTCTAGCCTTTTTTAAATCAGTTTCAGTTTTTTTCCGTTCAGTTATATCTTCAATTTTAGCTAAAAAATAAGTTATTTTGCCATCATTATCCCGAAAAAATGAAACAGATAAATTACAACAAATAGTCCGCTCATCCTTTCGCAAATAACGTTTTTCCATCTGATAAAATGAAATTTCCCCATTATTAGACTTTTGAACCAATTTTGCGTTGGTAATCATATCATCTGGATGACTAATATCTTCAATATTTATTTGTAATAATTCGGTTTCTGTATAACCTATCATTTGACAGAATGCCGCATTAGCCTTAGTAATATTAAGATTTGGATCGGAAATTACCATTCCAATTGGCCCTTCTTCAAACATTTTCCGAAAGCGTGCTTCACTATGTTGTAGTTTTTCTTCTGCCTGTTTGCGTTCGGTAATATCAATAAAAGTCACTACTGAACCAATAGTTTTCCCATTTTTAAATATTGGGTAAGACCAATACTCAGCTGGAAAATTGGTATTATCAGCTCGCCATAAGATTTCATCAGAAATATGCGTACCTTTACCTTTGATAAATGAGTCATAAATATTACATTGTTTCATTGGATGATGTGAACCATCTGCATTAGTATGATGAATTAAATTATGTATATTTTTATTAATTAAATCACCAGCATTAGCATAGCCTAATAATTTTACACAAGCAGGATTACAAAAAGTACAATTACCTTGTAAATCTAATCCATAAATAGCTTCTGGAGCAGAATTTAATAATAGTCTATTTTTTTCGTCACTATCTTGCAATGCTTCTTGTATTTGTTTACGTTCAATAATTTCGGCTTGTAATTGACTATTTATTTGATTAAGTTTAATTGTACGTTCTTTTACTAATTCCTCTAAATGATCATGATATAAAGTTAATTCTTCTTCTATCTGTTTACGTTCAATAATTTCGGTTTGTAATTTTTCATTAGTTTTGTTTAATTCTTGAGTTCGTTTTTTTACTCTAATTTCTAATCTGTTGGAAATATTTTGCAAAGCAATTTCTAACCGTTTATTCTCTGTAATATCAAACATAACACCATAGAGTTTTATAACTTGATTATTTTGAATTTCAACATTTACCAAGTCCTTTACCCAAATATTAGAATTATTTTTAGCTAATAAACGATATTCAGAAATATTATGTTTTTTGTGTAAAACTGCTTTTGTTCTATGCTCTAATATATTATTTCTTTCATCAGGATGAATATGTTCCATCCAAAAATTAGGCAGTAACCAATTTTCATATGGATAACCAACTAAATGTTCTGCTTGTTTGCTAATAAATGTAAATTGAAATGTTGTAGAATCAGCTTCCCAAACTATGCCATCGATAGAATTTACTAAATTTTCATAACGTTGTTTATTGGCTTGTAAATTTAATGCTAGAGTTTGAATGCCAAGTTTTTGTTGTTCAATTTCACTAATTTTTTTTCTAAGTTCAATAGTTCGGTCGGCAACTTGAGCTTCTAATTCATTATGATGAATATGCAACTGGTCTTGAGTATTTTTAATTTTGGTTATCATGCGATTGAATACTATAGAAAGCTGACCAATTTCATCTTTAGTATTAATCACTATTTGATAGTTCCAATTACCTTTTTCTATTTCTTCAATTTTACGTTTTAATTGAATTATAGGATCGATAATACTACTGGCAATTAAAACAGCCATGACACCACTTAAAGTCAATAATAAT
>JASFYV010000263.1:0-5114 GCA_045046925.1 Candidatus Marithrix sp.
GTGGAAATTAAGATACCAAATAAGGATGATCAGATTTATGAAGCTAATATGGAACAACTTTCCTCTCAGGATTCTATTCACTTTGTTGTAACTGAGCTTAAAGAAGTTGAAAGTGTTAAAGAAATTGAGAATATATCTGAAGAAGTTGAAAAATATGGAAAAATAAGTCCTATACTATACAATAAAATGATAGCTGGCCATTCTGATGAAAAATTTCCAGTAAAACTTTGGCTCGCAGTTACAGAAGAAAAAGTTGATAAAAGCAAATTTGATGCTCAAGAACTTCAGAAAACACCTCAGTCTCTAATTAATTATCGTCAACAGAACCAAAATGCACAGTCAAACTTACGTAATTTACTAAAACAAAAATTACAAATTGAAGTTCAGGCAGAATCTGATATTGTGCCAGCTTTGTATTTAGAATTAACATCAAATCAAATTCAAGAATTGAATCAATGGGGGGAGATTGGAGGGATTTTTTTACATGAAACTGAAGGTTTTGATGATAAGGAATCAATACAAGTTGAGAACATCTCTGAAGAAGGTGATATTCCTTTTACTATAATTACTGAAATTCCAGAAAATCTGGAGGTAGTTGGAGTCCAACAATTTATTGTGATACGTGAAAAAGCACATTTTGATTCGTTTTGGGTTGATTCATTTTGGCATAAATTTCCAGATTTTTTATTTACAGATTCTTTAGAAGAAAAAAAATTAGCCATCCCAAACGAAACACCAGTAATAGATTTCAACCAAGAAATGATGATAGCTGTATTTTTAAGTTTTTTCTCAAGTGATGGTTTTAGGATTGATATTAAACATATAGTTGAAACCAATGATTCTATAATTGTTATAGTGAGAATTAGCATACCGGATTACAATGATCCAAGTGTTGGACTGACAGATGGATACGTTTACCCACATCAAATTATTAAGCTGAAAAAATCACATAAGCTGGTTTTGTTTAATACTATTATTGAAGTGTCTCCTTCTTGGCCTCCAAACTAACCACGTAAGATTAGCAACATATGAAATAAATTTTGCTAGTTAAAAATTCCAAGTATCAGTATTCTTCTCCAAAACCTCATTCATAACTATAAACTTGCTTAAGTATTTTTGTTCAGAATGCAAGAAAGCATAAAAAAATTGAACATGTTAATCAAAATTCTAACATTTCCCGTTTGTATACCTCTCAACCCATCATAAGCTAGAAATGGAATGAGAGGTGGTTAGTCTTTACTAAATTTGTGAAATTCTATAACTTATTAAAATCAGTATGTCGTACATCTTTACCTCTAACTAAATACACAACATATTCACAAATATTTTTAGAATGATCCCCAATTCTTTCTAAAGCTCTAGCACACCAAGAAACTCGCAGAGCATATTTAATCTCACGTGGTTCTTCCATCATAATAGTAATCAATTGCCGAGAAATAGCTTCAAATTCCTGATTAATTTGTTCATCACTAGCAATAGTGGTTAAAGCTTCATCGACATTGTTATGGGCAAAAGCATTAAGAGAATTATGTAGCATTTCTTGAACATGATTTCCCAAATGACGCAAAGTAATAAAATAACTAGGAATAGAACCTTTATCAGCTAGTAGCATAGCATGGCGACCTAATTTTTCTGCCTCATCACCAATTCGTTCTAAATCAGTAATAGTTTTAATAATCGAAATTACTAAGCGTAAATCACTAGCAGCAGGTTGACGACGAGCTAAAATTTGCACACATTGTTCATCAATGGTTACTTCCATAGCGTTGATTTCAAAATCAGCTCCAGATACTATTTGGCCTAGATTCCCATCTAATTCTAATAAAGCTTGTAGACCATTAGTTACTTGTTTTTCTACTAAACCACCCATTTTTAATACTTGATGACGGACAGCTTCCAATTCTTCGTTAAAGCGGTGAGAAATATGGGAATTTACAGATAAATCGTTGTTCATGATATTTTTTATAAGCTTGTGTGTTTAATTAGATATCTTTTATAATAAGGGTATATAAATGTAGGATGCAATGAAGTATGAATTGCATCTTTCGAGTCACATTTGGATACACGATTGATGTAATTCGTAAACTCATTACATCCTACATAAAGTATGTATAACCAGGTTTCACGCTGTTATCGTAATCATACATGCTATATATTTATGAAAGATGTCTATTGTTAACCAAACCTGCCAGTAATATAGTTTTCTGTCAATTTATGTTTAGGATTAGTGAATATTTGGCTAGTCTTTCCAACTTCAATCACTTTACCTAAATGGAAATAGGCAGTTCTTTGAGAAACCCTAGCTGCCTGCTGCATAGAATGAGTAACAATAGCAATAGTAAAGTTTTTCCGTAGCTCATCAATTAGCTCTTCAATAATAGCAGTAGCAATTGGATCAAGGGCTGAAGCTGGTTCATCCATCAGGATAACTTCTGGACTGATAGCAATAGTACGAGCAATACATAACCGTTGTTGTTGACCACCAGATAGACCAGTTCCCAATGAATTAAGTCTATCTTTTACTTCGTTATATAAGCCAGCTTTTTTTAAACTAGTTACCACAATTTCATCTAATTCTGCCCGATTTAAAGCTAAACCATGTAAACGAGGCCCATAAGCGACATTATCATAAATAGATTTTGGAAATGGATTTGGTTTTTGAAATACCATGCCAACCCTTGCTCTGAGTAATACTGGATCCATATTTGTATGGTAAATATTTTCACCATCTAAATGGATATCACCTTCAACTCGACAGTCTTGGATCGTATCATTCATGCGATTTAGACAACGCAAAAAAGTTGATTTACCACAACCTGATGGCCCAATTAAAGCAATTACTTCATGTTTACCAATATCCAAATCAACATCAAACACAGCTTGTTTATCGGCATAAAATACATTCATGTTGCGTATTGATATTTTTGCATTATCTACAAAGGGCTGACCCCAAGTTTTATCATTTTCTATAGTCATATTTGATATCAAGACAAATTTATAAAATATACAGTTTATTGGGATTATTTTTACAAATAGGCTCTTATACAGGCATTACATCATACAATTATTTCAACAATATGACATTTATGTTAATTTTAAATTACTATATGAGTTTGGTATAGCATTTCCTAAATTTAACAACTAATCACAAATCCAAAACTTCAGCAACAAAATCTGCATCTTTATCACCACGACCGGATAAATTGATTAAAATTGTTTTGTCTTTAGGCATATTTTTAGCGATTTTCATAGCATACGCAACCGCATGAGCACTTTCCAATGCCGGAATAATCCCTTCAATTCGAGACAAAGCCATAAAAACATCTAAACATTCTTTGTCATCTATGGTTTCATAGCGAACTCGACCAATATCTTTTAAATAGCAATGTTGTGGCCTAACTCCCGGATAATCTAATCCAGAAGCAATCGAATAAACTGGCAATGGATTTCCTTGTTTATCTTGCAGGTTATAGCATTCAAAACCATGCAAAGAACCTTTAGAGCCTAAGGTAAGTGTTGCAGCATGATCAGGAGTATCCAATCCTTTTCCAGCGGCTTCAATTCCAATCAGTTCTACTGTTTCATCTTCTAAAAACGCAGTAAACATCCCAATTGCATTTGAGCCTCCACCTACACAGGCCATAACTATATTTGGTAACTGTTCATATCTGGTTAAAAATTGTTCTCTAGCTTCTTTACCTACAATACTTTGAAAATCACGTACTATTTTGGGAAACGGATGTGGGCCAACTACTGAGCCTATAGCATAGAAAAAATTTTGGGGGTCTTTTAGATATTCCTCAAATGCACTGTCAACAGCATCTTTTAAAGTTTTAGTTCCACGAGTGACTGGAACCAATTTACAACCTAATATTTTCATTTTCGTGACATTAGGATGTTCTTTTTTTTATATCTATTTCTCCCATATGGATTTCACAGTCAACTCCAACCAATGCACAAGCTGTTGCTAATGCCACTCCATGTTGACCTGCTCCTGTTTCTGCTAAAACTTTAGTTTTCCCCATATACTTTGCCAATAAAGCTTTACCAAGACAATGATTAATTTTATGAGCTCCAGTATGATTTAAATCTTCTCGTTTTAAAAATATATCAGCTCCCCCAATTTTTTTAGTCAACCTTTTGGCATAAAATATAGGGCTTGGTCTACCAACATATTGTGAATATAACTCATGCAATTCGTTCAAAAATTCATCACTATTGCGTATTTCTTCATAGGCAACATTAATTTCATCCATAATTATTTTAAGATTGGGTGGTATGATCTGCCCACCATATTCACCAAAATAACCGTTTTCATCTGGCATCATTAATTTATTTGTCATATTTCAAATTTAGATTGGATAATTTTAACCAGAACTCCACCCTCTAGGACGTTTCATTCCAGCAATTTTACAAGCTTGTTTAACATAACCATATGGAAATAATTTAAATATTTGGTTTCTGGCTTGTTTCTTATCATAGTCCAGTTCATTAACTAGATGTTTAACTACATGGCGAATATCAACAACAATTTTACGTTTGCTATAATAATCTCGGATAAAATCTATTACTATCCAACATTCATCATTAAGCTCTAATTGCTCTTCTTTAGCTAACTCTATAGCAATTTCTTTAGTCCAAGTTTCTGGATGAACTAAATAACCCTCTCCATCTCTTTCAGCTTCTATTTCACTCATATATTTTCCAAATTATTATTTATAATAGCTTTATTTTATCACTAGTTTTATTTTATTATTTGATATTACTCAAAAACTATATTAAATATTTAGCAATCCTAAAAAGCTTTTTAAAAAAATTGTATTTAACCTGATTTAGTGGAATCCAACCACCATTTTAACTTAGAATGGGATATATAGTAACATTCCTATAAAAACATACGATAAATAATAATTATACATATAAAGAAATGAATTATAGTAAAGACTTAAGAAAACGTGCAATAAAGTTTATTATTGAAGAATAGCATGAGAAAAGCAAGTAAAGTATTTGATATACATTACAATGAAAGATTGGATAATTCAAAGAAACAGGGAAAACATCTCCAAAACCAATTTGTGGAAAACAACCAAATAAGGTAAATTTATCAGAGTTAT